>NZ_BCVS01000011.1:0-33734 GCF_001591865.1 Lacticaseibacillus pantheris DSM 15945 = JCM 12539 = NBRC 106106 | reverse complement strand
AACCCGACCAACGCGGCCGGCGACCACTGCTGTGGCAACTACGGCGCAGGGCACAAATCCGCAACCCCACCGCCACTTTGCCAGCACACCCACCCACCTTTGCCAAACCAGGGAAGTTTGGTAACATGGTTGAGGCACATTTACAATGCAATTTTTCATTAAAATACATATCGAGGACCAACCCATGCGTCGTTTTAGCAATAAGTCACCCGGTCGTCAGTCCAGTTGTTTGCTGTAAACACTAGACTGAGGACATAAAATATGAATAATCAACAATCGCAACAACGCTTCATCCCCTGGGTGATCGTCGGCCTGATGGACTTTGTGACCGTCATCGGCTTTGACGATATTATCTACAACTTCCAGAACCAGGGGCTCGTTGCCGTCTTCACGTGGGTCGTCATGACGGTGCTGTACGTGATTCCGTACAACCTGATTGTGGCCCACATGGGCTCGCAGTTCGAGGATCGTGGCGGTGGCATTACCTCCTGGATGCGCGCGGTGAATGGGGACAAAGTTGGCTACTTTGCCGCGTGGTTCTACTGGATTACTGGTTTGCCGTACGTGGTGGACGTCGCCAACTCCGTCGTTATCTCGCTGGGGTGGATCATTACCGGTAACGGTGACATCCAAAGTCACCTGGGCAACGCCTGGTTTGGTATCCTAACGGCCGTTATCTTCGTTGGCTTCATCTGGTTCCAGCACCTGTTCAAGAACCGCTCGCTCGAGATTCTCAGTACCATTGGTGGTGGGGCCATGTTCCTGATGACCATTCTCTTCGTGGTCATGACGTTTGCGGGGTTGACCTCGGGTAAGCCGATTGCGACCCACCCGTTCAACTTGCACGCCTTTCTGCCGAAACACTTTGACTTCCGGTTCCTGGCCACCTTTGGCCTGTTTGTCTTTGCGATGAACGGCTCGGAAATCGCGGCACCGTACACCAAAGACATGAAGCACCCGTCCCGGGACTTCCCGAAAGCCCTCAAGATGATTGCCATCATGACCATGTTCCTAACGCTGTTTGGTACGTTCAGTCTGGGTGTGTACTTCAATGCGCACCACCTGCCGAATGACCTCAAGATGAACGGTTCGTACTACGCGTTCCAGGCTATTGGTCGGCAGTACGGGATGGGTAACGTGTTGATGTACATCTTTGCCGCCGTCCAGGGTATCTACATGTTGGCACAACTGGCCGTGATTCTGGATGCGTCCACGCGGATCTTCCTGGGTGACGTGGCCAAGCAGTACATGCCCAAGCAGCTAACCAAGCTGACCAGCGACGGGTTGCCAATTAACGGTTACTGGCTGACCACCGCTATCTGTGGCATCATCATGGCGCTAGCGGGGATGTTGCCGCAGATTAACGACATCTTTAACTGGCTGTTGAACCTGAACGGGATCGTCAGCCCAGCCAGCACGCTGTTCCTGTTCTGGGCGTACATTATGGTTCGTAAGCACAACGAACAGTATCACGGTGGCGATTACGTCTACCTAAAACACCGGTGGGCCGGGTTGACCGTCGGCTGGTGGATGTTCGGTATCACCGCGCTGCTGGCTGTCCTTGGATTCTTCCCGGTCGACGCCGTGTTTGGTACGGGTAAGTGGACTATGGAAATGATCCTGAACATCGGGGTGACGGCCGGTATGATCGTCCTCGGTTTCCTGATGCCGTGGGTGGCAAAACGCCAGGCTGCGGCCCGTGGCGGTATCGCCTTTGGCAAAGGGACGTGGTACACCCTGACCGGTGTGATGCTGGTGGTACTGATTGGCCTGACCTCATGGGGGTTAGTTGAGTCGCTGCTACCAGCCAGCATGGGGCTCCTCCGCTGGCTCGTGGTACTGGCGGTCGACGCCGTGATTTTCGTAGTTGTTTGGGGGATGACCAAGGATGGTCGCACCCAGGTCAGCAGCTACCAGGATTAATTAATGGATACAAAGTAGGGGACGACGCCGTTGCGGTTGTGACGGGTGGCGTCCTTTTTGCGTGCCAGTGATTGTTCACTGCACTTTTCAGCCTTCCGCCCGATGAATCGGCGCGCAGAGACCAGTACTATAATAAGTGTTCCGCGGTTATCAACGTGTAGCCGCGTAGTAACTGTAAGTAATCAAACGGGAGGGTATCATTATGACTAACCAAAACGTCGTGTCTGTACGCGACCTAACAAAAACATACGGTAAGAAGGGTGAAAAGCAGTACCAAGCGTTAAAGGGGATTAGCTTTGACGTGGCGCCCGGCGAGTTTGTCGGCATCATGGGTGCAAGTGGCTCTGGGAAAACCACTTTGTTGAACCTATTGAGTACCCTGGATCAGCCAACGAGCGGCTCCGTCACCATTAACGGTACGGACGTGACGCAGTTGAGCGGCGACCAGTTAGCTGACTTCCGCGCGCAAACGATCGGATTCATTTTTCAGGACTTTAACTTGCTAGAAACCCTGACGGCGCGGGAAAACATTGCTTTGCCACTAGCACTGCAAAACGTTCCGTCCGGCCGTATCGCTGAGGACGTGGACGCCATCGCGCAACGGCTGGGCATTACGCCCATCTTGGATTCCTACCCGAGCGCCATCAGTGGTGGGCAAAAGCAGCGTGTCGCTGCGGCCCGTGCGTTGGTGCACAAGCCGGCCATCCTCTTTGGGGATGAACCGACGGGGGCCTTGGACTCCCAGAGCGCCCGGGAGTTACTGGAAACGATGAAAATGTTGAACACTGACCAGGAAGTACCCATCCTGCTTGTCACGCACGATCCGTTCTCGGCGAGCTACGCCCAGCGGATTTTGCTCATCAAGGACGGGGTGATCGGTCAGGAAATCAAGCGTGGGGACCGCAGCCGCGAGGAGTTTTACCGCGAACTGCTTGACGTCCTCGGCACGTTCCAGAACTAGGGGGTGTCGAGATGCTCAACAAACTAGCGTTATCGGGTATTAAAAGCCGCCTCCGTGATTACGTCGTGCTGTTTTCCGGCCTGGTCATCGGCAGCGCCATCTTCTACATGTTCATGGCGTTGGCGACCAACGACCAGTTCCAGAAGGCAAATTCGACGGTGTCCGTTACGCCGATTATCTTCGGCTTTGGGGCGGTATTACTCGCCATCATCACCTTTGTGTACATTATTTATGCCAACTCGTTCCTGCTCTCACTGCGGCAGCGGGATTACGCCCTGTTCATGATGCTGGGTGCAAAGTCGCGCAAGATCAGTCGCCTGATTTTTACCGAGACGCTGGCACTCGGTGTCGGCGCCACGCTGGTCGGGACCGCTATCGGTGTCGGGCTAACCGGTGGGGTGAGCCAACTGTTGCGGCAGATGCTGGATGCCCCCGCGCGACACCTGGTGAGCCTGTACTGGCCGGCGGTCCTGACGACCATCATCTTCTTTACCGTCCTGTTCTTCCTCGCGGCGTTGGTCAACGCCCGCAAGATGCGGCGGACGCCGGTGCTGGAGCTGCTCCATGCGGACACGCAGCCGGTCATCGTGCAGCGTCGGCCGGTACGGGAATTGCTGCTAGCTATTCTGGGTATCATCAGCCTCGGCGTTGGCTACTGGGCCATGAAGGCCATTAACCACCTGGGCATTAACAGTATTCCCATCGCGCTAGTCACCATTGTTTTGGGTAGCTTCCTGCTGGTCGGGGCCGTGGTGACATCCATTGTGGGGGCGCTACGACGCAACCACAAGTTCGCACAGAAGAACGTCCGTAGCTTTACCCTGGCCCAGATTGGGTTCCGGCTCCACTCGTACACCGCAATCTTGGCGGTGGTGTCCATCCTCTTTGCCTTAGCACTGGGTGCCATTACGGTCGGGCTGAACTTCTACCAGGAAACACCGACAATGACTAACGCACTGAGTACCTACGACGTGGTGCTGCACGACCCGACTACGGCCACGCAGCGTGAGGCCGACAAGTTGACGGGGGTTACCAGCAAGGTTACTTACGACGTCAAAGTGGATCAGTCCAACAACACCGCCTACTTCCAAGCGGATGAGGTGAACGCGCACCCGGTACTCGAGGTGAAGGCCAATTTTACCAAGCGTGACGTGATGCAGTATTCTCAGTACAAAGCGGATACGGCCAAGGAAAATACGGTCGAGTACCAGAACGCATTCTTAACGCTGACCACGATGAACATCGCGGGCGGCTCCAAACTGCGGTTTGTGGACGCGCAGTCTTATGCTCGCGCAGGTGGGCAGGTGCAGAAAGTGGTGACTTACCGGGTTAGTGATTTACGCGCCAACATTCCGGTCATGAAGAAAATCCATGAAATGGAAATTAAGCGTTACCCACAGCTGATGAAGCGTTCCGCACCGGATAAGTACACCATGTACACCATGATGAACGGGATGAACAGTGGCTTTGCCTTCATGGGCTTCTTCCTGGGGCTGGCGTTCCTCGCCATGCTTGCCAGCACGTTGATGTTCAAGATCCTGTCGGGGGCTGCCGCCGACAGGGCGCGTTACCGGATGCTATCCCGCATGGGTGTACGGCCCAAGCTGCTACGGAACTCGATTCGAACCGAAATCGGTGTCCTGTTCGGAGTGCCGGCAGTGCTGGGGGTAGTTCACGTATTGTTCGGACTCCAGCTGTTTAAAGCACTACTGATCAATCCGTATGCTGGTATCTGGGTGCCGTTTGCCATCTTTGCGGTGCTCTACATCCTGTATTACGTGCTCACCGTGTGGCTGTACAACGGGATTGTCCGTCCACGCGAGTAACCGCAATTAACGAACATTGAGCTAAAATCAAAGCGGGATGTCCACATTTTTACCATGCCGGACACATGTCAATTAATTTGGGCGTGCATTTAGGACGGTAATGGAGGATAATAGATGTGTGTTTCTCACGTGGGTGATGGCAAAGGCGCGGCGGAATGCTGTTTCGGCCGTGTCATGACATCAACCGATTAAACCAATTTTGATTATTAAAAAGCGTGTGCGTTTGCAACCAGCTTGCTGACGCGCACGCTTTTTCGTGTAAGAACTGGGCCAATGCAGTTTCGAACGATTTATGAAAAATGTGTGGCGATTGTTCTTGTTTTACGTGAATATCAGTGGTATCTTTTTTGTAAGCAGGGAACGGACCCTTAAAACAGAGGAGGACTTGTAGTGAAATTCACTAAGGTAGCGACTGTGGCGGCGGCCGCAGCATTGACGGTAGTTCTGGCAGCGTGTGGTTCGAGCTCGTCCAGCTCGAGCAAGACGAGTAAGCACTCGGTTGCGTTGGTCACCGATGGTGGTGGTGTCGACGACAAGAGTTTCAACCAGTCAGAATGGGAAGGGCTGGAAGCTTGGGGTAAGGCCAATGGTCTGAAGAAGGGCGTTGGTGGTTACAACTACGCCCAGAGCGATTCCGAGGCCGACTTTACGCCGAACGTTAACAAGATGGTGCAGGCTAAGTACGCTACCATTATTGGTAGTGGCTACAAGCTGAGCAAGACCATCAAGGCAGCGGCACAGAAGAACCCGAAGACCAACTTTGTCATCATTGATGACGTTATTAACGTGAAGAACGTCGCTAGCGCAACGTTTAAGGATAACGAAGCGGCCTTCTTGGCTGGTGTGGCTGCAGCTGAAACCACTAAGTCAGGCAAGGTTGGTTTCATCGGTGGTGTGCACGGTGCCGTTATCGACCGTTTTGAGGCTGGTTTCCGTCAGGGCGTTGAGCAGGTCAACAAGGACCAGAACAAGAAGGTTACTGTTGACGTGAAGTACGCTAACAGCTTTAGCAAGCCAGATGTTGGTCAGACGTTGGCACAGACGATGTACAACAACGACGAAGACATCATCTACCAGGCTGCTGGTGGTACTGGTTCCGGGGTCTTCTCCGCGGCCAAGAACGCCATCAAGTCCAAGAAGGTTTGGGTAATCGGTGTTGACCGTGACCAGACTGCCGAAGGTAAGTACAAGGGCGGCAACTTGACCCTGGCTTCCACGGTTAAGGGTGTGGACACGGCCGTTAAGGACCTGGCAACGGATGCTAAGAAAGGCAAGTTCCCTGGTGGCAAGACCATTGCGTACGGCCTGAAGGGTGACGGTGTTAAGTTGGCCCGCGACAACATGAGCGCCTCCGTATGGAAGGACGTTCAGAAGTACCGGACTGACATCATCAACGGCAAGATCAAGGTCGCTGAAACGCCATCCGCATTGAAGTAACCTAAGCGTCGACGAACCGGGGCCACTACGCCCCGGTTTTTCTATACCCTCCTTGTGGCTTGACGTAACTTGGCGTGGATCAAGCCGGGCTTGCTGGTATTGCGCTCCCGTGGACGTGGCACCGACTGGCTGCGGTGGGGAAGGCTCCAGCCCGCAAAGAACGCGGTCTTCCGCCGCCACTTAGAGCCTGTGGAAACCCACCACAGTCTCTAAGCTGGTCTCGCCGTACGTCGCTGCGCTCCTACGGCGTCCGCATACGCGGACCGTAAACAGCCAATCGGTGACACATCCACTCCGCTCCATACCAGCAAGCCCGGCTCGACCCACACATAGTGGCGTCGTCAGCAGATGGGTAGACCACGAACAGCGCACTATGCCCATGGCCTGGGGCTGCTGGTGTTACGCTCCCGTGGGTATGGGCACCACCGGCTGCGGTGGAGAAGGCTACAGCCCGCAAAGAGCGCGGTCTTCCGCCGCCACTTAGAGCCTACGGAAAAGCGCCGTAGTCTCTAAACTGGTCTCGCCGTACGTCGCTGCGCTCCTACGGCGTCCGCATATGCGGACCGTGAACAGCCAGTGGTGCCCATACCCACTCCGCTTCACACCAGCAGCCCCAGCCCTCCAATTGCGGAGTTTACAACCTTGGAGACTGGATTGGTGGCCATAACCGATAATGGCTAGCTAGCATACCAACTATAGTGGGGGTAGGTGTAGTCCACGAACAGTGAGGCAGATGCAACACCAATAGAATTCGAAATGGTGTTCATAGACACGCTAGGTACTCGATGTATTTGAAGTTATAGAACTTGATTTGTGAATAGGGTTTTATATAAGTCTGTTAACGCCGCCTCTAATTTAAGGGAGGTGTTACAACCCGCATCGCTAGCAGTATCCGTACTTATCCCCACACACCCTCGAGTGGAAATCGAACTAGCGGAGAACCTGAGTGGGGTGTGGCTGGGACTGGGGGCCGGAGCCGACTGGGTCCGGAACGGTGACCGCTACCAGGGGGTACCGCCGTTAGGGCTTTAGCCCTTACGGCGCGACGATATTCAAGACTGACGCTGGGTTTGCGGCAGGCTTGAATTCGCGCCGGAAATCGCGGGCTTTGCGATTGTAGGCTTCGCCCTAGAAGCGGTCACCGTGGAGTGACCCACAAAGGCGTAGGCCCCCAGTCCCAGCCGCGCCCCGCTCAGATTCTCACACCACTAACCGTTTCCACCAGTGAATGATGTGGGGATGAAAACGGATAATGTACGGAAAATTTATAATTAGGCGCAATTACCAGTATCGGAACGGGCAGAAACACGGTAATATATTAATAGGTATTTTGGTGGTCGCAACAAATCAGCCACAACTGGTAGTATGATAGACACCAGTGGCGGCGTACACCTAGTGGGTGGCCACCGCCTACATAATTGCAGAGGAATAATTCATTTTTGGTGTGCGTGGATAGTAACACGCATGCTGGGGGACCAGCTATATGGCTACAGCAGCAATTGAGATCAATCATTTAACCAAAGCTTTCGGTACTTTCAAGGCCAACGATGATATTTCCATTTCTTTTTACAACGGCCAAGTGCACGCACTGTTAGGGGAGAACGGGGCCGGTAAGTCGACCCTGATGAACATGTTGTCGGGCATTTTGCGCCCCACTAGTGGTGAAATCAAAATCAAGGGTCAGGTGGTAGACCTCCACTCGGCCAAAGACGCGACGGACCTCGGAGTGGGGATGGTGCACCAGCACTTTATGCTGGTCGACGCCTTTACCGTCCTGGAAAACATCATTCTGGGCGCGGAGCCAACCAATGCCGGTCGCCTCAACAAGAAACAGGCGCGGGCGAAAATTCAGGCCATTCTGGATCAATACGATTTGGAGCTGGATTTGGACGCCAAGGTGAGCGACATTTCCGTCGGTATGCAGCAGCGGGTGGAGATCGTCAAAATTCTCTTCCGTGACGCGGACGTGCTGATTTTTGATGAACCCACTGCGGTGTTGACGCCGCAAGAAATTACCGAGTTACTGAAAATTATGCGGAAGCTCGCGGATGAAGGCAAAGCCGTCATCCTGATTACGCATAAGTTGGAGGAAATTCGGCAGGTGGCCGACTACACCACGATTGTGCGCCGGGGGCACGTCATTCAGACCGTGAAGACGGCCGATGAATCCGCTGAGGACCTGGCCACCATGATGGTCGGTCGCGCCGTCAACTTTGCACTCGACAAGGCCCCTTACCAGGATGGGCCCGCCATCCTGAAGATTGAGCACCTCGACGTGGTCGACCACAAGAAGGTTCACCGCGTCCGGGACTTCAACTTAACGGTGCACGCCGGTGAAATTGTCGGCCTGGCCGGGGTCGATGGTAACGGGCAAAGTGAGCTGGTCAAAGCGCTGACTGGTTTGATGCCGGTTGCTAACGGGACGGTGACCGTGGGCGGTAAGGACACGACCCACGCCAAGCCGCGGCAGGTCACCGAATCCGGTGTCGGCCACATTCCCGAAGACCGGCAAAAGTTTGGCCTGATCATGCCCATGTCCGAAATTGATAACATGAGCATGATGGAGTACTACCGGCCACCTTTGGCCCACCACGGTGTGCGTGATGCCAAAGCCGCGGCGGAAATGACCGCCCGGTTGAACAAACAGTTTGACGTGCGGATTGCCGATATGCACAATTCCGCTGGCTCCATGTCTGGTGGTAATCAGCAAAAGCTGATTATTGCCCGGGAAATGAGCAGGGATCCGCAACTAATGATTGCCATGAACCCAACCCGGGGCCTGGACGTCGGTGCCATTGAGTTTATTCACCAGCAGATTCTGAACGCGCGGGCGGCAGGACATGCGGTGCTACTAATCTCTTATGAACTGGATGAAATTCGTCAGCTCGCCGACCGGATTGCCGTTATCCACGCGGGGCACCTAGTGGCGACTGAGGATGCGGAGAACTTGACTGAACAACAAATTGGTTTAATGATGGCCGGCTCTGGCCAGCAGGACAAGGAGGCCACTACCAATGCGGATTAGTAAAACTTGGATTCGTAGCATCTGGATCCCAATCATTGCGGTCTTCTTAGGCTTACTGGTGGGTGCCATCATCATGCTGCTGTCGGGGTTCAACCCGATTCAGGATTACGCCAACATGTTCATGGGTGCGGTGGGTACACCTAACGCCATCGGTGAAGTGTTGCGGACCGCGACCCCGTTAATCTTGACGGGGTGCGGCTTTGCTATCGCAAACTCGGCCGGTTTCTTTAACATTGGTGTTGCCGGCCAGGCGCTGCTGGGCTGGGTGGGTGCCGTCTCCTTTGCCCTCTGGTTTCCCGATCTGCCCCGCATCATCATGTTGCCCGGTGCTATCATTGCCGGCGTCATCTGTGGGGCCATCTGGTCCGGGATTGCCGGCGTGCTGCGGGCCTTCTTCGGGACCAGCGAAGTGATCACGACCATCATGCTGAACTACGTGGCGTTATACGGTACGAACGCGTTCGTGAAGGGCGTGCTGGCCAAAGGGGATAACGATTACTCCCCGACGGTTCCAACAGCGGCACGGTTGCGGACACCGTTTCTGGAAAACTTGACGCAAAACTCGACCTTCCATTACGGACTGATTATTGCAATTATTGCGGCCATCTTCCTGTGGTGGCTGATGCGGAAAACAACTTTGGGTTACGAAATTCGGGCCGTGGGGATGAACCCCGACGGTGCACGGTACGCGGGGATGTCCGACAAGAAGACGATTATCCTCTCTATGCTGATTTCCGGCGCTTTTTGTGGATTGGGCGGCGCCGTCGATGGTCTTGGTAACTACGAGAACATCATCGTGAACGACGCCATGCCTAGCATTGGCTACGACGGCATGTCCGTGTCGCTGTTGGCGGGCGGTTCGGCCATCGGGATCATCTTTGCGGCCGTGCTGTTTGGCCTGTTGAAGATTGGTGGACTGAACATTTCCATCATGTCGAACACGCCGTCAGAAATTGTGGACATCGTGATTGCCGCCGTCATCTTCTTTGTCGGTGCGCAGTACATCATTCGTTACGCGTTGAACACCAGCGCGCGGCGCCAGGCTGCGCGTAACGCCAGCAAGGTGACCGCATCAACGGCTGCGGCCGCGGGCGTAGCGTCTGGACCTGGTGACGCGGAGGCAGACCAGCCGCGGGCGGGCGAGATACCGCCACGCAAACGGGGCCAGAAGCAAAGCAAAGTCGAACAACCGGACCACCACGATGAACACGATGGGGAGGCGTAATCAATGGACTTACAAGTAATCTTACTGACGTTAGTATCAACAACGCTTGTCTATTCCGCCCCGCTCATCTTCACGGCTATTGGCGGTGCGTTCTCCGAACACTCGGGGATTGTCAACGTTGGTCTTGAAGGCATCATGGTCATGGGGGCCTTCGCTGGCTCGGTGTTTAACCTCACCTTTGGTAAAGAACTGGGTGGCCTGACTCCCTGGCTAGGCCTGATTGCCGGCGGGGTGGTCGGTGTATTGTTCTCACTCATTCATGCCGTGGCGACCATCAATTGGCGGACTGACCACATCATCAGTGGTACGGTGCTGAACCTGATGGCACCGGCGCTGGGGGTGTACCTGACGCGCTTGCTGTATGAAGGCCGCGGGCAGACCGCAATTTTGCAGCACCCGCTATCCACTACGACAATCCCGTTGCTGTCGAAGATTCCGGTCATTGGACCAATCTTTTTCACCAAGACGTCGGTGGTGGCATACCTGGGCATTATCGTATCGATTTTCTGTGCGTGGGTGTTGACCCACACGCGCTTCGGAATACGCCTCCGTTCAGTCGGTGAGCATCCCGAGGCCGCTGACTCCGTCGGCATTTCCGTGTACCGGTATCGGTACATGGGTGTAATGCTCTCTGGGTTCCTGGGCGGTATCGGTGGGGCCGTGATGGCCGAATCGATTACGCTGAACTTCTCGGTAACCACGATTGTGGGCCAAGGGTTCATGGCCCTAGCGGCGATGGTCTTCGGTAAGTGGCACCCAGTTGGAGCCATGGGCGCGGCCGTATTCTTCGGCTTTGCGCAGAGCCTATCCATTGTCGGTGCGTACATTCCGGTCATTAAGTCGATGCCGGACGTGATTTTCAGTATCGCGCCATACCTGATTACCATCATTGTCCTGGTTGCGTTCGTCGGGAAGTCGGCGGCACCAGCAGCAGATGGGTCAACGTTTGTGAAAGCTAAATAGTGATTATGGCAAAGACGGTTTCCGGGGTATACTTGGAAGCCGTTTTTTAGTGTCTTCACTATCGGCTGTTCCACACTGTAACGTTGGTTCTTGGTGGGTCGTTTGGGGGCTACGGATTTGTGAGACGCTCCGTATTGACCGCTCCTAGGGCGAAGCCTCCAACCCGCCAAATGCGGGCGTGTTTCCGGCACAAATTCAGGCCTATCCGGAAACCCACCGGCCAGTCTTGAATCTCGTCGCGCTGTACGTCGCCTCCGGCTCCAACAGCGGTTCCCCCCCGGGAGCGGTCAATACTCCGGTCTCAGTCGCCTCCCCCCCAAACGGCCCACCATACCGGTAGCGCGGTCCTAGTGTGCGAGAGTGATAGCAATTTTCTAAATAACAGTGCCCGCGGCCACGATTTGCCACAGCGGTTGGAATTTACCAAGTGTCAAACACGTATTGCTCGGGTAACATCACTTGATCAATGTTGACAGTGCATAAACGAACTCTCAATTTGTTCCTGGGGTACGGGAACATACCATAAATGACTGGCATCTAATGGTTTAAATGTAGGTATGTAGCTCATTCTAAAATTATTCTATTTTGGAGTTGAACAGTTAACCTAGGTTTGGGTGGTGGGGATGGCGGAGGTAGCCGGCCACAGGCAACCCCAACTACCGGAGCCATCCCCACCACCCAAACCGGTCGGTAACCCTTGCCCAAATCCAGCGGTGATAATGGTATGATGAGGGTATCAAGAAAACATTTGGGAGGCCCCATCATGGAACCAGTAACTGTCTACCTCGTGCGCCATGGTCAGACTTATTTGAACAAGTACAACCGGATGCAGGGTTGGTGTGACTCGCCGCTGACTGACAAAGGTGAGGCTGACGCTGACCGGGCTGGCAAGTATTTACGTGAGATTCACTTCCAGCGGGCGTACTGTAGCGATACCATGCGCGCCCGGAACACGGCCAAACACATTTTGGCAGCCAACTTGTACCCGGGTACGCACCTGCACCTGACCGAAAACTTTCGGGAGCAGTGCTATGGCTACTTTGAAGGCGACGATTCTGCCCGTACCTGGTACGTCATCGGGATGCCCCACGGCGGGTTGCGGACCTTCCACGAAATCATTAAGGAACACGGCATGGACGCCAGCAAAGACTTCATGGCTGCCGCCGATCCGTTTGGTGACGCCGAGGACGCGCGTACGTACTGGACGCGACTGATGCACGGGTTCAAAGAACTGCGTGACGACAATCCCGATGGTGGGGACGTGCTGATGGTGAGCCACGGCACGACCATTCGCAGTATCGTGGATAAGTTCGGTCGTCAGGATGGCTACGACGTGTCGGTGAGTCCAAAGAATGGCAGTGTCAGCAAGATTCAACTCACGGATGACGGTATCAAGGTATTGAGTTATAATCAGGTTCCAAAGGATTAAGGCTAACGTTTGATGATGGAGACCACGGTTGCGGCCGTGGTCTCTTTGTTTGCTTAGAGGATGTATTACATAAGTGATTGGGGTAATTTTTAATAAGGCGGTAGATAACCATGCATTTTTTTGATAATACGTTTTCGTCGTTAATTCACTCAAATAATTTTCGCTATTTCTGGATTGGTCAGTGTGTGTCCGTTATGGGCACCTGGGTACAGCGGACCGCACAAACGTGGTTGGTGTACAAGATGACCAATTCAGCCTTTCTGGTTGGTTTGTTGTCCGCCGCCCAATTTTTGCCGATTCTGCTATTAACGCTGGTGGCTGGTACGCTCATTGACCGGTACTCCAAACGCAAAATTTTGATTATTACTCAAAGTGGTTTCCTTGCTCTGGGGGTGGTCATGACAGTGTTGGTGTACACCAACGTCGTCCAATATTGGGAAGTCATAGCCATTGCACTCGGTTACGGGGTACTCCAAAGCTTCGACACAACGACACGCCAGTCGTTTGTCGTCGAGCTGGTTGGCCATAAGGACCTTCTGAACGGGATTTCGCTTAACTCGACGGTGTTTAACCTGGCCAAAGTGGCCGGGCCCTCGCTAGCCGGGCTCTTGATGGTCAAGTTTAGCCTCGGCTTCTGTTTCTTGGTGGATGCGGCCAGCTACCTAGCCGTGCTGTTGGGGCTGTTTCTAATTAAGCAGACCCATCCACTGGCAACGCCGTCCAAGAAGCACATTTGGTCAGACGTTAAGGATGGTTTGCGCTACGTGTGGAGTCACGCGGAAATTCGCCTCAGCGCGGAAATGATGTTGATTGTCTGCACGCTTAATTACAACAACAACGTTATCATCCCCATCTTTGCCAAGGAGGTGCTACATTCGGGTGCACAGACGTACGCTAGCCTCCTATCCGCAACGGGTGCGGGCTCGTTAGTTGCCGCCATCCTCATGAGTTACCTGTCCCGCTTTGGGTTGCAGCGCAACATTTACCTGATGGTGGGCATCGGCACCGCGGCGTTGCAGGCGGCAATGATTGTTGTGCATTCGTACGGTGTCGCAATGATACTGATGGTGGCAGTGGGCTTTTGTAACATGCTCTTCCTCAACCAGTCGAACGCGGGTTTTCAGTTTAAGATTCCCAACGAACTACGCGGCCGTGTGATGAGCGTGTACGTACTGTTAAACCAGGGCACGACGCCGGTCGGCAGCCTCTTTGCTGGTGGGGTGATGGATTTGGCCAGTGGTGTCTGGGGCTTTCCTGCCTGTGGGTTGCTGGCACTGGCACTGCTGATTCCTGTGCTGTTGAGTCAAAGGCAGCTGGTCGCCCGGTGGTGGCACGGCGCCACGACCAACTGATTTGTAAACTTGGTGTTGGTTGGACGCAACCATCAAGCGTGACGGCGCGGGTTCACCGCAACCGCTTTCTATGCTATTCTGAGTAGGATTAGTGAATTTGTGAAAGTGGGTAGAATGGATATGTATAAACTGATTGTGAGCGACCTGGACGAAACCTTGCTGCGCGATGACGGAACGATTTCGGATGCGAACGTGGCGGCGATTAAGGCGGCGCGGGACCAGGGGGTGAGGTTTGTGCCCAACACGGGGCGTAGCTTCACGTCCGTGCGCGCGTTGCTTGACACTTTAGGCCTGGCCGGGCGTGACGATCAGTACGTGATTGCGTACAACGGTGGGGCCACCGTCAGCAACCTGAACGACCGCGTGGTGGCAGCGAACCCCATGGATTACGACGTTGCCCGGCGGATTTTTGAGGTGACCAAGACGTTTCCCGACACCGACACGCACATCTACACGCTCAACGAGATGTTTATGTACAACCCGCGGGCTGACGACGTGGGGTACCTGCGCACGCGAGGTGCGGATTTTACCGTCATGCCGGACGACGACTTCAGCCGGTTCCGCGACCTGCAGATTATGAAGGTCATCACGATGAATCCCGACCCCGCCGTGCAACGGGCCGTGGCCGACCAGGTGATGGCGGTGATGGACCAGCAGCTGAACCTCACGTTCTCAAGTGGCATCTACACGGAGTTCAACCCGCTCGGCGTGGATAAAGGGGTGGCGGCACTGCAACTGGGAGCGGCATTGGGCATCCGCCAGGAAGAAATTATCGGCATTGGCGATAACCTGAATGACCTCCCGCTGTTACAAAAGGTGGGCATGCCAGTCTCCGTCGCGAATGGTCGGCCCGAAATTAAGGCGGCGGCCAAGCTGGTTACTGATGCCGATTATGAATCAGGCGTGGCGGAAATGATTAATCGTTTAATTCTCCAGGCATAATCAGGTTAATGTGTGGTCGTGATTCCAGCGGGATTGCGACCCTTTTTTATGGTTAGATTAATTCAATAACGCACAAGCAGAAAATAATCTATCCAAAATTGCACGAAATATAGTTAGTTTCTTATTAGAGATGTGTTAAAATTGAGACGAATTAGTTCACGATGTTGACCTAGTCATGTGTTCATTGGGGAATGGCTAGACGGGCGACTGCGTGACGTTAGGACGTGTAAGCAAAGGTTCACGGAGACGGTTGGTCGCGAGTACGGCAACAATCAAAGGGGGACTTTGCATGACTAAGAACAATGCACCGCGATATACGGCGGAACAAACTGAGCATTATAAGATGTATAAACAGGGCAAAATATGGGCGTTTGCGTTAATCAGTACTCTAGCTATTGGAGCGGGGACCCTTGCTTTGGGTCACGACACCGTTAGTGCGGATACCAGCAGCACACCGGTGACGGCCACCACCAACGCACGGACCGCGACGAGTGGCAACACCGCCCAATTAAGTGCTGCCAGCACCAGTAGTGCGACCAGCGAATCCAGTAGCGTTGCACCTAGCAGTGCGTCCAGCGACGCGACCAGCACAAGTAGCAACACTGCCGCCAGCAGTTCAGCGACGAGTACCAGCAGTACGCCGGTGAGTGCGGCCAGCACCACTAGTAGCGCGGCCAGCAGTAACGCCGTCAGCGCCACGCCCACGAGCGTGACCAGTAGTGTCGCTAGTAGTGCTACCACGAGTGCTGCAACCAGTGGTGTCGCTACCCAGACGTTGGTGGAACCCACCAGCGCGGCTTTGAGTGGTGCTAAGTCTCACGCCGCAGCTCAATACTCCACCACAGGCCAGCCGCAACAGGTGAACGCCGTGGCGGCGGCACCGGCAGATACTAGCAACGCGGTACTTAAAACATCCACGGCGACGGTAGGTTACGGTAGTAATCAAAAGGAACTATCACTGACCTTAGTAATTACCAACCCACAGGCGGGGGATGTCTACACGGTGACCATCCCGGCCGATACTTACATTTTACAATTTGATAGCGTGGGTGGCCTGACAGCTGACCAGGGCACCACCACGACGAGTAACAACGCGGATGGTACCAAAACTATTACTGATACCTTTACCACGAGTCAGTCTGGTGTGGTTACCCAGATTATTAAATATATACTTAAAACGAATTATAGTGCTCAGGACAAGCCAATGACGACGATTGGCTCGGTGACCAAGACCGTCACTTACACGGTGAACGGTGTGGCTCAAACACCGGTGACCTTTACCCAAACCATTCAGCCGTATGCATCGATGACCGGGATGAGCCTGACGTACCCGACCGGTAGCGCCACGACGGCCTTGCAAAGTGGCACGGAGTACGTGTTCAGTTACAATGTGGGTGAAGCCAATGGAATCCTGGACAATGACTACCAGTCGGCACGGGTGAATTCAGCCGTCAATTATGGCACGACGCTGACGATTGCTGTACCAGCTGGCTTTGCACTCAACGCAGGGGATACCGCCAAATTGAATGCGTTTACCGATGCTACCACCATCACGCAGCCCGGTGGCGCCGGCACAGATATCATAATTACCGTACCCAAAGGTTCCGGTAGTCAGGGCTGGGAAGTCGCTGCTGCTTACCGTTTGGCCGGGTCCTTTACCCAGGCGGCCACGGACAAAGACACAACGTACACGGCCACAAATGCGGGCGCAATGAGCCAAAAAGTGGACGACGCGGGCACCGTGTACACGGCAACGAGTCCCACCCCGTGGTCCGTGGTGATTGCGGGCAGCGATAGTGCCGTGAAAACTGCGGGGGTCGTAACGGCCACCGGTAACAGCAGTACTACCCAGGATAAACTGGTCCTCGATAATGACACGACCAATGACCCCAGCTATCTAACCCAGTTCACCTTTGCCAACAACACGGTTGCTGACCAGAAGAACGTACAGTTTGATCTGGATATTCCTGACGGTGTGGTGGCAACGGGAATCGTGGTGCCCAAAGGTGAAGTGAGTGATAAAAATTATTTACCTGGCGACCTAACGTTCACCTACACACTGACGTTAGCCGATGGCACTACGGAAACGGGTACGGCCGCTGGTGGTGACACCATCACGAGTACTAACGGTGCCGCCATTCGCCATGCGGCACTTGTTGTGAACGAGTTGGCCGCAGGTGCCGCGTTAAATTTAACCGGTGCCCTGACGACAAAGGTCGGCAATGTCATCACTACGAACAACACTTTCAGCGTGCTGGGGACGCTCAACGCGACCCTGGACGATGGGACGGCCGTCAAGAATGGTGATGTGCTGATATTTGGGATTAGCATGACCTTTGACGGCCAGTCGGCACCATCCGCCACTGCCAAAATGACCGAGACGGTTACCGAACCCTACGCTGCTGTTTATGGCTACGTACTCCAAAACAATCAGGCTCCCGGCGCGACGAATGCGGGCACAATGGCCATCATGACCACTGGTAACTTTGCACACACGACCGACTCCATTTACGAACCGATTTTCTACTACGTCATTCCCACCGCAACCACCTTTGTGAGTGCCACGAACGTTGATCCAAGCGCCACGGTGTCCGAATTCACCGCTGATGACGGTCGCACGGTAGTCAAGATTGATTACACCGGGACCGGCCTGTCGGTTAAGACGACAACCGGCCAAGTGCAACTGAACCTCGCCAACAAGGCCGACGCCTTACCCGGTACGTACTCGTTCGCAATGTACATCTACTCGCCGACCACCGCGCTGGATAATGCCACCAAGGTGACGGACACGAGCTACACGGAGGGTAACGCCGACGCCGTTAGTTTCTATCACGGGCAAGGTATTAGTGCGTGGACCATCAACACGGCGGGTATCTTTACCGACTTC
The DNA here is from genome assembly GCF_001591865.1 of Lacticaseibacillus pantheris DSM 15945 = JCM 12539 = NBRC 106106. Lineage (NCBI taxonomy): Bacteria > Bacillati > Bacillota > Bacilli > Lactobacillales > Lactobacillaceae > Lacticaseibacillus > Lacticaseibacillus pantheris. The sequence goes on along the minus strand of NZ_BCVS01000011.1, from coordinate 15,764 downwards.
ACCTTTGCGAAGGGAACGCAGGATACCGACGCTGTGACTGCTGGTAACAGCAACGCATACGCTACCACGGACTCGCACTTCTACGTGTCGTTGGTGAACACCGCTAACGACGGCCAGGATCACGACGGTACCGTCATCGTGAACCTACCCACTGAGGGCGACAGTGAGGGCTCTGGCTTCACCTTTGCCCTCTCCGGGCCCGTCACCGTACCGGTCAATTACACGATTGCGGACGGTACTGGTGCGGTACTGAACGCGACCGTACTCTACTCGACCAGCCGTGCTAACGTGGTGAATAATCAGGCCAAAGTTGATACTAGTAGCTACATGACTGCTGACCAGCTAGCCACCGCCGGCATTGCGTGGAGCGACGTCCGCTCCGTACTGATTAGTATTGCAAACATTGCTAGCGTCACGTCGACCGGGCGAATTGACCTGACCGGTATGCCCGTTGATGGCGCCGACCATACGGATACGACGGGGTACCTCCAGACGGCGCTATCCATTGATGGCGGTGCGTACTCCGTGACCGGTAAGGCTCAAGGTAGTTCCAACCTGACTTTGCGTGGTTACTCAACTGTCAGCGCACGGTACCACTACGTTGACGTCAACGGCAACGACCAGTACATTGATATTCCCGACTTGACGCAGACGCTGGAAAATGGCGTCGATCAGTTGGCCACGTTGCCGACGAGCTACGACGAACTGTCCACGGTGGACCAGAACCTGATTCCGGAGGGCTACGAACTAAGTGGCACGTACAAGGTATTCGCGGCGGACGGCAAGACCGCGGGCAAAGCAGCGTCGGGGGTGGTGGCCAGCCGTGACTTTGACGGCGACATTATTCAGTACGAGCTGCAGGGCAAGTACGTCGTGACCTTTAATGTCGTTAACGACACGACCGGTGAAACTACGGTGGCGAAGACCGTCCGCGGTGCATCGGGTCAGCAAGCGACTTTCAATGTTGATGTGCCTAACGGCTATATGCTGTCTCCTAACCAGGAAGCGGGTGTCACCGTAACCAAGGGCGCCGTGAACTACACGCTGACCGCGGTGGACCAGCAAGTAGTCAATGTGCACATCGTTAAGGTCAATAATCTGACTGACGATTTACAGTACGGTTTGTCAGAAGTAACGGATACCGGCACGGTGCTCAACAGTAGTACGGGTACTGCCACCGCGCGGGTGACCTACGTATTACTTGGCAAAGATGACAACGACACAGCCACCACGATTGCTGCAAATATTGGCGCAATGGGGGCTCTGGCGCAGTTGGTTACTGATGGGTATACCCTCGTTGGAATCAAGGCCACAATCAACGGTCAAACAGTGACAGCGGACATCGGCACGGACACGTATAATACCCTCGTTCAGCGGCTCAACCTGAACGCCATGGCGGCCGGGGCCTTCTTTGACGCTCCGACGTATTACAACCGGTACTTTGACACCACGTTCAGTTTGTCCGCAGACCCAAACGTTCAAATTCAGCTGGTTGTCAGTGCGGATCCGCAGACTGTGAACGTTATCTACAAGGACGCAGACAACAACAATCAGCAAGTGGGTGCCACCGTACCAGTCACCGGGACCACGGGTGCAACCTATAACTGGACCGCCTCCGTACCAACTGGCTACAAACTCGCAACCGGCCAGGCTGCCACTGGCAGTTACGCGTACACCACGGCGGCCGACCAACAGATTGTCATCTACCTGGCGCACGAGCACGCGCAGACTACGGAAACGCGCGCGTACACAGTGACTTACACCGGCGCACCCAAAGACAAACTACCGGCTACCAGCACCCAGTTGGTGACCTGGAATGAGGATATCGACGCGGTTACCGGGGCCAAAAACTGGACGCCGCAGTCCACGCCAGCAGTCGTCGCAGTGACCCCAATCGCGGGCTACACGGCCAGTGATACCGCCGTGGCCTTTGTGGTCACCGCCCTCAACAACGAGGACCCAGTGGATGAAAGCAAAGTGGTTACCTACACACCAAACGCGCAGACCACGAATATTCAGTACGTGGACGACGATAATAACGGTGCGCAGGTTGGTGCTCTACTTCCAATTAACGGGACGACGGATTCGAGCTTCACCTGGACCACGGACGTGCCTGCAGGTTACCAGCTGGCAACCGGTCAGGTCGACGGTGGCCGCTACACCTTTGCCGCCGCGGATAACGCCCCAATCGTGGTCCACCTGACGCATGCACACACCACGGCGACTAGCGCCGTGGACTACACCGCCCACTACCAAGGGGTGGCGAATGGCGGTACACCGGCGGACAAGGCAAAGCAGATTACGTGGACCGCGGACACCGATAACGTGACCCACGTGACGACCTGGACGAGTGGCCAACAAAGCATCACGGTCGACTCACCCGCAGTGGCCGGCTACACGGCTGACCGCACTGCCGTCACGTTCACGGTACCGGCGACCACTACGACGGCGCCAACTGCCCAAACGCAGACGGTGACCTACACGGCGGACAAGCAGACCACGATTCTCAAGTACGTGGATGACGATAACGGTGGCGCGCAGGTTGATGCGTCGGTACCATTTACGGGGACCACGGGCTCGAGCTTCCGCTGGTCCACGGACCTGCCGCAGCATTACCAGCTGGCAACCGGTCAGGCTGACAGCGGCACGTACACCTTTGCCGCGACGGAGAATGCGCCAATCGTGGTGCACCTGACGCACACACACATGGTGACAACCAAAGACGTGGATTACACCGTGCACTACCAGGGCGTAACGGACGGTGCCAACCCAACCGACGGCCAGCAACAGATTACCTGGACGGGCGATACCGATGACGTGACCGGCAAGACCACGTGGACGAGCGGCCAGCAAAGCGTCGCGGTGGCTTCGCCGACAGTGGCGGGCTACACGCCGGACCAGGCCAGTGTCACGTTTACGGTGCCTGCAACCAGCGTAACGGCACCAACCGCAAAGACGGCGACGGTCACCTACACGGCAAACGGGCAGAGCACAACGCTGAGTTACGTGGATGATATAACCGGCGCCACGGTCGGTATGCCAACCACGCTGACGGGGGCGACGAACAGCACTACCGGCTGGACGGCCGTCGTACCAACGGGCTACGTGCTGGCAGACGGTCAGGCTGCAGTTGGCAGCTACACCTTTGCCGCGACGGGGAATACGCCGATTGTGGTGCACCTGACGCATGGAGAGAGCCACGGTACTGCGACGACGAGCCGCACCATCACGTACGTGGTGGCGGGTAACGCGACGCAGGCCCCGGCCGCGGTCACGCAGACCGTGCAGTGGCGCACGACCACGGACCTGGTCACTGGCGCCACGGTGGCGACGCCGCAGGGCAACTTTGCGGGCGTCACTACGCCGTACCTGCCGGCGACGACCCGCGACGGTGCGCAAACCAGCTGGCAGCCGGACGTGGCGAACGTCGCGGGCATGCAGCTGACGGCGCAGACGGGGATGCCGACCAATCCGGCCGATGTCACCGTAACGTACCGGCCGTACGCGCAGGTTGACACCAACGACCCGCACGTGTGGACGAAGCACCAGGTCGGCCCGGCCGTTTACGCCGAGCAGTACGTGGTCAACTTTGTCACCACTACGGGCAAAGTCGTGGGTACCACGCAACTCGTCGGTAATGCCGGCAACCAGTTCGGTGTGACCGCACCGACCGGCTACCACTTCGTCGACAAGGCGGCCGGGACGGTGACGTTGCCAGCAAGCAATACGGCGGCCATCAACATCCTGGTGGCGGCCGACAGCGTGGATAACGACGGCACCAAGACGCCAGGTGGGGATGACGACAACACCACCCACCACCTACCGTCAACCGGTGACAATACGACCACCACGGGCGCTGGCACGCAGGGCAAAGGTACCGCGACGGACGCAACCCGGACGGTACCGACTGCAGCGTGGACGTTACCAACAACTGGGAGCACGAACCATAGCCTGCCAGCAACCGGTGGCCGGTCGTTACCACAGACTGGTGACCAGCAGAACGCCTGGGCCATCCTCGGGGTGGGCCTGCTGACTGCCACGCTGGGGCTCTTCGGCATCAAGCGTCGGCGCGACACGGAACGGTAATTTAGGGTAAACAAATGGCTTCAGGTTTGACCGCTACGGTCTGACCTGAAGCCATTTTTGCGTGGAGTGAACCCGCGGGTGGCCTTGGGGACTGCGGCTTACGTGCCCTACGCCGTAATTGCTGCACCCGCACGCTCCGGACGTTCCGTCCTCCCGCGGATTCTGGAGTCAAAGAAAATCACTTTGTCTCCAGAATCTGCCGTTGTAACTCGCGTTGCTCGAACGGCGCTTTGGGGTCGCAACAACTACGTCTCCGGGCACGACGCCTCCGTCCCCAAGCCCACCCGCGGGTTCCCGCTACTGTAATAGTTCCGTCCCCATCATGATTGTATAACTGGCCGGTTTAATCAGTTGTCCGTATATCCCATCCGCGTGTACACCGTCGCCAGCAGGATGCCGAACCCTAGCACCAGCAGCAGGGCAAAGTCGACTTCGGCTCCCAATACCGTGGCGCTCGTCGTGGTCATACTCAACGTAAACGCCGCGATGACTGCCGACATCACACTGGTGCCCAGCGAGCCGGCGTATTGCTGCATCATACTGAACAACGAGTTCTGGTCGGATTTCTGCGTCCCGCTAACCTGCATGCTGCCGTCGGAAATGGCGACCCCGAACCCGGAGTTAAAGCCCAGCCGCAGCACCACGTACAGGCCAGCAATACCAACCACGGTGAGGCTGTCCGTGAATACCCAGAGGAGGGTCAGCGCAACGCAGACCATGATGCTGCTGAACAGCAAGGGGATGGTTGCACCGACGCGGTCATACACGCGCCCGGCGAGCGGGGCGGTCACGGCACCGACAAGGGCGCCGGGCAGCAACATCAGTCCCGCCGTCATGGCTGACGCCCCCAGTACGGTTTGCGCGAGCAGCGGCAGCACGAGGGAGAGACCGATGTTGATGAACTGGAGTCCAAAGTAGGCTAGCAGCCGTAACCGGAGCACGGGTAGTTTAAGGATGCGGTAGTTAAGCAACTTACGGGTTCCCTTCCGGGCGTAGATGGCAAATACAAGCGCGATGACGATACTACCGGCCAGCCAGAGCCAGAATGAGCTACCAGTCCAGCCATAGGTTCCCGCACCGTTGAAGGCAAGGACGATGCCGGCGAACAGAGCCGCCAGAATCACCATGCCGAGGTAGTCGAAGCGCTGCTGCCCGACACCCGCGGCTTTACCCGTGATGGTAGTGGCACCCAGAGCTGCAATGATTACAAGTAGCGGTAGGATACCGATGAAGACGGCCCGCCACGACCAGATGCTGGTGAGGACGCCGCCGTACGTCGGGCCCAGCGCGGGTGCGAGCGATACGATGACGCTGGCAAACCCGGTGTAAACGCCCAGCTGGGTATGGGGGACGCGAGCAAAGATAATTTGGAACATCAGCGGCGTCGAAATCCCGGTGGCGACGGCCTGCAGGAGGCGCCCAGCGAGGAGAATGGGGAAACTGGGTGCAAAGAGGCACAGCAAGCCGCCGATCAGGCAAATGGCGACCGCATAGAGAAAGAGTGGCCGGGGATTGAAGCGTTTGAGCATGTAGGCGGTGGTGCTCATGACGATGGTGACCACGAGCAGGTACGCCGTGGTGAGCCACTGCACGGTATCGAGGGTGACGCCCATCGTTTTGATGAGCGTGGGAAAGGTGACGTTCATCGACGTTTCGACGAGGATACCGACGAATGACAGCAAGCCGACTGCTAGGATTGATAGTTTGGTCTTGGTGGGGACTGATTTTGTTTCTGGGTGCATTATGCGGTACTCCTTTACATGTATGTTGTTTGTGGAGAACTGGCGGGTGGGCGGCAGCAGTCCCGTCTCTTTGAATGGTAACTCCGTACTAAAATATACCCGCAGGTTCTCGCAACCTGGGCTTGGCAATTAAAACTGTCGGTGGCTAACTTGCGGGAGTTGGTTGAGCAAATTATCGTTTTATGGCAACAAAAAACCGGCCCCGGGGCTTTACGCCCCACCAGGCCGGTTACTATTGTTAATCGTTAAAGTTCCCTGTTTCCACGTCGCTAATGAACTGCTTCAGGTGCTTGAAGTACACTGGAGCGTTGTCAATCATGTGGTGGTGTCCACCATCTGGCGTCGTTACTAGACGAGCGTGTGGAATTACCTCTGCCATCCGCTGGGCGGACTTCATCGGCATCGTTTCGTGCTCGCCGAACGTCAGGAGAGTTGGCACCGTGATGTTGTGAATCTGGTCGCGCAGGTCAAAGTCCTTGAGCTTACCAGTGACAACGAATTCGTTGTCGCCCTGGAAGACGTTGTAAACGTCAGTTGCCATCGTGCTAATCAGGTGACTGATTGCCGGTGGCTGCTTACGGTCAACGTAGCCGGCGTTGAGGATATCGACGTAAGACTGGTACTTCGGGTCGTCCCAGTTGCCCGCTGCTTCCTGTTCCTTCATGTACTTCACGGCTGAAGGTGGCAAAGCCTCTTCGCGGACGAGGTTGATGTGTTCAACGTACTCGTCAATATTGTCGGTCATCGAACTAACGATGGCCCCTTTGAGGTGCTCGCCGTACTTGAGCGCGTACAGCTGCGTCAGTGCGCCACCCCACGACTGACCGATCAGGTAAAAGTTGTCCAGGCCGAGCTTCTGGCGAACTTCTTCGACTTCATCCAGGTAGTAGTCGTAAGTGAGATACTTGGCGGCAATTTCCGGGTCAGAGTAGTCCGGCTGGTCAGAGTAGAACGAGCCCAACTGGTCGTACATATGTACCTGAACGCCGAGGTCAGCCAGTTCTTCACCAAAGTTTTCCCAGTACTCATGCGTGCCACCAGGGCCACCGTGCAGGCAAAGGAGGTGAATGTCGCCTTCGCCTTGTGTGTTGGTCCACAGGTGGTACCCGTTATCAAGCGTGATGATAGTTGTGCCTTGCTTCATTGTGTGGGTCACCTAGTTTCTTAATTAATATAGCTTCATTTTAGCACAATTAGGGGGATGTTCGACGGCCGTCTAGTTAATGCAATTGCACGTTGAGTAGCACCGATTCCTGAGACTTTCGTTAGTCCAGAATTTGGACTGAATGTTGGTCGGCTGCACTTTGAATTGGTGTGGGCAAAGTTACATCGCACGCAATGTAGTCGAGGTCGTGCATTTGGGCGCTGATGTATAACTGGTGTTTGCCGACTTTGGTACTATCAACTAACAGCATACTCTGGTCAGCATTGGCTGAAAAAGCATGCTTAATTCCAGACTCCAAGTCGTTGGCGTCCGTGGCTCCCTTGTCAGTTAGGCCACGGCATGAGAATACGGCCAAATCTGCCTGGTAGTTGGCAATATCTGTAATGGCCTTGTTACCGCCGACATTTTGCAAAACGGAATTAACGCGTCCGCCTAGCAGGCTAACGTGCCAAGAACTGTTTTTGGAACACTCAATCGCGGGCACAAAGCCGTTTGTGACGATGTAGAGATTATCGATGCTCATCAGTTCACGGATGAAAACCAGTGTGGTGGTACTGGAATCGACGAACAAACACATACCGGGGGAGACAACAGTCGCGGCCTTTTGGGCCAGTTGGCGTTTCTCCTTGAGGTTAAGGGTGGCGGAATAATCGTACGGCACGTCCTCAGGATCACGAATAAGCGTGATACCACCAGTAACCCGGCGAACGAGCCCCATCCGTTCCATATCGCGCGTATCACGACGGATAGTTGCTTGGCTAACGAATAGTTGGCTAGCGATGTCGGAGTAGCGACAGAATTTTTGATTATTGACTAGTTTGAGAATCTGTTCTTGGCGTTGGTAGGGAATCATAATGTCACCTCATGACAATGCCTTTGCGAAAATACAACTTAATTATGACAAAATTTGAAAATATTTCAACCTTTTCACCACTCGTTGTCAAATTATTGCAAGCTCGATATACTCTCCAATGTAAGCGCTAACGAAAGGGGCAAACATTATGGCATTAATGGGATTAGACCTCGGTACTACCGGGGTTAAGAGCACCATCACTGACAATGCGGGCAACATTCTTTCGGCCGCATATCAAGAGTATCAAACCACGATTCAGGGTGAGTGGGAATACGAACTCGATCCGAGCACCGTTTGGGCTAGTACCAAGTACGTGATTAAGGAGTCCAGCAAGTTTGTCGACGAGGAAATTCTGGCGGTCAGCGTTTCTTCGTTCGGTGAAGCGTTTGTCGCGGTGGACGAAAACGGTGAGCCGCTCCTCAACACGATGCTGCAGACGGATATTCGTGGCAAAGAGGAATTGGCGGACTTGTTGACGCGGATCTCGACGGACGAAATTCGTGCCAAGACGGGACTTAACCCGGCGGTGACCTTTTCCGTCCCTAAGATTATGTGGATTAAGGCCAATCATCCCGATTTATACAGTCACATTCACAAAATTCTACTGTACGGGGCCTACATTCTATACAAGTTGGGTGGCGTGAGCGCCATTGATTATACGCTGGCTGACCGCTCGCTGGCCTTTAACGTGACGGCCAAGGACTGGGACGATGATATCCTGTCTGCCGCGGGGATCCAACGTGAATTAATGCCTGATGTTTATCCGTTAGGCACCGTCGTCGGCACCATTAAACCCGAATTAGCGGATGTTTTAGGGGTCAATCGGGACATGAAATTAGTCACCGGTGCCCACGACCAGATTTGTGTCTCAATCGGTGCGGGGACAATTGAAGAGGGTATTGCAACAAACGGGATGGGCTCGGTCGATAATATCTCGCCGGTTTTTACGGATTTGTCGCACCTCGAGGACAACGCTAAACATAACTACCCGTCCGTGCCGTACATGGACGGAAAATACACTACCATTTCGTATATCTATGATGGTGGCACCTCACTGAAGTGGTTCCGTGATGCCTTTGGTTATCAGGAGGTAGCCGCGGCCCATCTTGCGGGGGTGAGTGTGTACGACATCTTTAATAAGTATATCCCTCAGGAACCCACGAACTTGTTGGTGTTACCACATTTTAGCGGGGCTGCCGTACCCTATTTCGATGAGGATGCACGCGGCATGATAGTGGGTATTTCCAGCGCGACTCGAAAAACTGATATCTACCGGGCTTTAATGGAAGGCGTGGCCTTTGAACAGCGGATGAACATTGAAAATATGGATCGCGGTGGCATTCACATTAACAAGGTGCGCGCGACGGGTGGTGGCTCCCGTTCGGATATGTGGCTGCAAATCAAAGCTGACATATTTAATCGCGACGTCGAACGGGTCCACATGAAGGAATCGGGCACGATGGGTGTTATCATCATGGCCGGTGTGGCCGTTGGCTTGTTCGATTCATTTGCTTCGGCCATGAAGAAGCTGGTCACCATCGACAAGGTGTTCCACCCAGATCCAGCCAGGGTTGCGTTTTACAACCAGCAGTACAAAAAGTATTTGGCACTATACCCATTTAGTCAGCAGTTACGGTTACTTTAGGAGGAAAAATAATTATGGTTTTAGTTAACGCAAAGGAATTAATTAAGGACGCAAAGCAGCGGCATTACGCCATCGGTTCGTTTAACGTGACCGACATCGAGATGGTTCGCGGCATCGTGGGTGCGGCAGAAAAAGAAAACTCACCGGTGATTATCCAGTTCGCGGAACTGCACGACAACTACGTACCACTCGATGTGATTGGTCCGGTCATGATTAACGCGGCAAAACACGCGTCGGTGCCGGTGGTTGTGCACTTTGACCACGGGGTGACGTTTGACAACATCGTGCGTGCCATGCGGTTGGGCTTTACTTCCGTGATGATGGACGCCTCCCAGGATGACTTCGAAACTAATATTGCCCGCACCAAGGAGATTGCTAAAATCGCGGCGCCACTGAACGTTTCGGTTGAAGCCGAACTGGGACCGATGAACCGTGAAGGTGGCGGTGATGACGTTGACTACGCTGACCTGGACAAAACGTACACCAATCCGGAAGAGGCACAGCAATTCATCGAACAAACCGGCATTGATATGTTGGCGGTTGCGTATGGGACCGTGCACGGGGTTTACACGCAGGCACCCCACTTAAACTTTGGCCGGCTGAAGGAAATTGCTGACCTCGTGGATTTCCCACTGGTCGTGCATGGGGCCTCCGGGTTATCGGATGATGAGTATCGTCAGTCCATCGACAACGGGATTTGCAAGATCAATTACTATTCTGAAATGGTGCACCGGGTCGCGATTGAGGTGCAAAAGCGCCTCACGGAAGGACTCCAAAACAAGCAGTTATTCATCTCGGATGTAAGCCCGTGGGAAATTGAAATTGTGGAAAAGGAAATTCGTGAGCGCCTGCGTGTATTTGGTTCGACCGGCAAGGCATAGGGGGTGAGCCGATGCAATTCTTTGTAGATTTACTGAGTCAGCCGTCAATCATTGCCGGTATCGTCGTGATGGCTGGTTTGATTGCGTTGCGGAAGCCATTCACCGAAGTGATTGGTGGTACGATCCGTGCCTTTATTGGCTTCATTGTTCTGCTGGCTGGCACCAACATTATTGTCGGCGTGCTGAATAATTTCGGGAAGCTGTTTACCAAGGCATTCAACATGCACGGTATGATTCCTAGTAACGAGGCTGCTATTGGGATTACCGTCGCCAAATACGGGACTATTGCTACTTTTATCTTTGTTTTTGGTTTGATACTCAACATCCTGCTAGCGCGGTTTACTAAGTTTAAGTATATCTTTCTTTCCAGTGATCACGCTTTTTACATGGCGTGCTGCCTAACACCAATCATGGTTCTTAGTGGCATGAATACACTCGAATCAATTATCTTTGGTTCGATGGTGCTGGGCGTTATTCTCTGCGTATTTCCTGCCATTGCGCACCCAACCATGAAAATCATTACTGGGCGCGATGACATGAGCTTTGCACACTTTGGGACCATCGAGTATTGGTTTTCCGCCAAGATTGGTTCCTTGGTTAACAAGAAAAAGAAGTCGAAATCGATTGAGGAGATCAAATTTCCTCAGGGCCTAGCCTTTCTGCAAGATAGTAATGTTTCCGTGATGATTGTGATGACCATTTTGTTCTTCATCGTGACGGCTGTGGCCGGTCCCGAGTACGTCGGCAAGTTAACCACGTTGAATCCATACGTGTGGGCGTTAACCCAGGCGGCACAATTTGCTGGTGGCATTATTGTCCTGGTAACTGGGGTGAACATGTTGCTAGATGAAATCACGCCGGCGTTTAAGGGCTTCAGTGACAAGATTGTGCCCAACGCCGTTCCTGGTTATCCATTCGCCATTCTCTTTAAAGGCACCTCTAACGCGCTGTTGGCTGGGTTCCTCATGAGTCTCCTGGGCGGTCTGCTGTCCATGGGTGTACAAATACTGTTGGGCACCGTAGTGGTAATTCCCGGTATCGTGATGCACTTCTTTTGTGGTGGGATTGCGGCAATCTTCGGTAATGCGACGGGTGGTCGCCGCGGTGCCTTGATTGGGCCATTTCTGTTCGGGATTATTCTGAGCTTTACCCCATTACTGGCGACGGGGCTCTTTGGTTCATTAGGGTTCACGACGACTTACTGGTCTGATAGTGACTTCAACACAATTGGGGTCCTGCTGGGGACGGTGGCTAAGATGGGTCAGTTGCCAATTATCATTGCTTCAATTATTATTTTCGCCTTTCCGTTTGTGGCCACGTTGTTTGGCAAGAAGGCAGTCAAGTAAGGATATTATTTGATCTAAAATAAATGGTGAGTACTGATTAGAGAAAATGCAACGTTTTGCGATTGTTGGACAGGTGGTCTAAGGGTCGTTGAGCGTTGTATTTTTGTTGGTTTCTATGACTACGAAGCAATTGAATTGTTCTGCAATGGGGGGAGATGGAGGCCTGCATGGGGGCGAACTTCTTGGGCCTTGTTGGCATCCCTGAAAATATAAGCAAAGTACGACGTAGCAATGACGATTGGCCTGGTGGTATGTTGAATATTACCGGTGAACCACGAATTGACGGGTGTCGACAGGAGGTATCTAAAGTACGGGTAGTTTATTTTCTGATGTCCTGGTTGGTGAATGGTTTGATACATCAATATAAATGATGATGTACTTGTACATCACGGACTTCGATGATATACCTTGGCTATAGAGACGGGGGGTGACCAAAATGGATAGGCTGGATCGAATTATAGGTGAATACAAAGTTCGTCGTATTGGCAATTCAAACGTCATTACAATTCCCAAAACAATGAATTTTCGACCAGGAGACAGAGTGATTTTGAGGTCGAACGAGGCTGGAACAAAGGGGAGTTTTGAGAAGAAGATTTCTGGGAACCCGTGGGAAAACGGCCAGTTCGATAATTTTGATTTTCGGGCAGATATGAAAATTGTTGGTAATTTTGGCGTGGGCAAAGATGTTGGCCGTGAAAATGAGAAATGGTAGTAGTGCAACAGGGCAACCTGGTGTAGATTGATGCTGAACTCTACATTGTTCATGGTAACGAGAACATCAGCTTGAACGCGCAAGAAGTTTGCCACCTGATGATTGTGATTTCTACTGTTATGGATATAGATTATATGTTTTAAAGGGAGCTAACTTTCGCTGTAGCTCCTTTGTTTTGCTGTTTCAACTAATTTTGAGTGACTACAGGTCTAAATATAGTCCTCAAGAAGAGGATGACTGCGTATCTGGCCGACGGGGCGTGACTGGTTAATCACGAACTAACGGGTGCCGGCAAAGTGGTGGTGGGGTGGATACATCGTGTCCGGAGACGTGGTTGCAACATTGGTAGTGTGAGCCCGGCCAACGCTGCCGGTGACCACTACTGCTGCAACCCCACCGCCACTTTGCCTGCACGACTACCACATTACAATATAACGATAGGCAGACACCACCAAAGTGTCCAAAATCGCCGGAATTGCCGCGCCGACGCTTGAAGAAGATTTCTAATAGTGGTACCATATTACAACGATATTTTTTTAATTTCGGTACAAAAAGGGGGTTGGGCCTTGGAGGACTCAAATCAGCAATACGAACAGCAACACCTGGACGATACGGTCCACGAACTCCACGCCGCTGACAAACGGTTAACGCAGGAAATTGCCAAGACGCAATCCGAAGAACGCAGCATCAGTGACAACTTCTTCAGCGACTTTTCCATTAACCTGACCAACGACGATGAAATCATCGAGACCGCCGCCTCCGTGCAGCAGCAGCAACAGCTTCTCGATGAGCGGGCCAACGCCCACCGACAGTCGACCGTGCAGTTGGGCACCGTCAAGCGGTTGCTCAAGAATCCGTACTTTGCACGCATTGACTTTCAGGAGGCCGGCGAGAAGCCTGAGACCATCTACATCGGCCTGGGCAGCTTCACCGACGCCAACGGGCACTTCCTCATCTACGACTGGCGGGCGCCCATCAGCTCCATCTATTACGATGGCAAGCTGGGCCAGGTGACCTACCAGACGCCGGATGGCCCGCAAAGCGTGGAGTTGAGCCTGAAGCGTCAGTTCGTAATCAAAGACGGTGTGCAGATCGAGACCATGTTCGACACCGCCGAGACGATTGGCGACCAGATGTTGCTGGAAGTGCTGGGCGAAAAGTCCGACACCCAGATGAAGAGCATCGTGACCACCATTCAGCGCGAACAGAACCAGATCATCCGGGACACCACGGCCGACCTGCTGTTCGTGCAGGGCGCGGCCGGCTCCGGGAAGACCAGCGCGGTGCTACAGCGGGTGGCGTACCTGCTGTATCGCTACCGGGGGAACCTGACGTCCAGCCAGGTGATCATGTTTTCGCCGAACCAACTGTTTTCCGATTACATTGGCAATGTGTTGCCGGAGATGGGCGAGCAGAACATGGTGCAGTTCACGTACTACCAGTACGTGACGCGGCGGACGCCGGGGCTCAAGGTGCAGAATCTGTTCCAGCAGTTCGAGGCTAACCAAACACCTTTGCAGGCCAAAGTGGCGGCGCTCAAAGAGAGCGATGCGTTCTTCCACGCGACCGAGGCGTACGCCGAACACCTCCGCAGCGCGGGCGTCCGGTTCAAGGACATCCGGTTCCGTGACGGCGTGTTCTTCAGCCGCAAGAAGATTGCGGAAATCTTCTATAGTTATAACCAGAACTATAACATGAACAACCGGCTCCAGGCGACTAAGGAGCGGCTGACGTCGATGCTGAACCGGCGGGTGGGTTCTGAGACGCGTGCAAAGTGGGTGCGTGAGGCGGTCGAGAACCTGTCCGAAGAGGAGATCCGCGACCTCCAGTCGCAAGGCCAGCCGGGCGAGTTCAAGGATAGCGACAGCGAGTTCCAGTTTTACGCGCGCCACATCGTGACCAACGCGTTTGAGGACATCGATGCGGCCATCATCCGCAACCGCTTCTTGAACGTGCGGGCGCAGTACGTGGCGTTCCTGCGCGCGGTACCGGAGTTCCTGGACGTGACGAAGTTTGGCATCACGGTGGATGAATGGGCGCAAAGTGTCGAGGAGTTTGTCGACCAGTTCCGCGAGCGGCAGCTGACGATGGCGGACGCGACGCCGTACCTGCACCTGTACGACCTGATGATTGGGCGTCACGGTGACCGGAAGATGCGTTTCGTCTTCATCGACGAAATTCAGGATTACACGCCGTACCAGCTGGCGTATCTGCAGAAGAGTTTCCCCCGCGCGAAGTTCACGCTGCTGGGTGACTTAAACCAGGCCATCTTTACTGGTAGTAGCGCCCGTAACCTGATGGGGTCGGTCACGAAGATGTTCGATCCAGACAAGACGCGCGTGGTGCAGTTGACGCAGTCGTACCGGTCGACGGCGCAGGTCACCGAGTTCACGAAGGCCATCCTGAAGAGCGGCCAGAAGATTGTGGCGTTCAACCGGCAGGGCGACTTGCCGCAGGTATTGGTCCGCAAAGACGTGGATGCGGCCTTCGCGGCTTTGACCACGCAACTACAAACGAACGCGGCCGACCACGACGCGACGGCGGTCATTACCCGGTCGTTGGGCGACGCGGAGGCGCTACAGGCGCGGTTGCACGCGGCGGGGCAGAAGTCGACGCTGATCCGGTCGGAGAACCAGCGGCTGGTACCGGGCGTGCTGATTGTGCCGTCGTTCCTGGCCAAGGGGCTGGAGTTCGACGCCGTCGTGGCGTGGGACGTTACGGCCGCCAACTTTGGCGGGGATGCGGACCGCGAGCTGCTGTACACCATTTGTTCGCGGGCGATGCACCGACTGACGGTGATTGCGGCGGGGACGGTTTCGCCGCTCATCGCAGCGATCGACTCCGACCTCTACACAACTGAACAGTAACCTCCATGGCGACTACCTCCGGGTGGTCGCCATTTTGCGCTTTTGTGTACGAACGCGCGGGTGGCGTTTGGGGCTGCGGCTTACGTGCCCTACGCCGTAGGTTGCTACACCCGCACGCTCCGGACGTGCCGTCCTCCCGCGGATTCTGTAGCCAAAGGAAATGCACCTTTGTCTACAGAACCTGCCGCCGTACGTCACTACGTTCCTACGGCGCTCTGGGGTCGCAGCAACTACGTCTCCGGGCACGACGCCTCCGCCCCAAACACCACCCGCGGGTTCCCGACAGTCAGGAGGTTGCCACTAATCGGCTGTAATAGTCATTAGAGGTTACGTGGATAATGTTTGTCGTTCACGCTAACGTGGCGGTGGAGATTCGGTCGGGTGCGGAGACGACTGTATTCGTAACGATGAACATCTATCGTTGGTCGTACTGGTGTGGTGGTGGAGGTTGAGTGGTTGGTACCTGC
>NZ_BCVS01000010.1:0-34879 GCF_001591865.1 Lacticaseibacillus pantheris DSM 15945 = JCM 12539 = NBRC 106106 | reverse complement strand
CCCACTAAGCCGTAACTCGCCAACCCAACCAACGCTGCCGGCAAATACAGCGCAGGGCACATAACCCACGCTACAACAAAACCACCACGGTCCCGCACCGTGGTGGTTTCGCATGTAACATTGTAATCTGGTGTAACGTAGCAAAGTTAGCTGAACATCTTCTTCGTAGCCCGCAGCAGCACCTGAGGATCCTTGTCGTAACGCGGATTCTTTACGAGGTGGCTCATTGGGATACCAGCAAAGTGGTAGGCGGCAATCTCGCCGGAACGAACGGCACTTTGCTCGGTGAAGATCATCTGGTATGGCTGCTCAACGAACTCACCGGTGAAGGCGAGGTTGGTTGAGTGGGCCGGGATGACCAGCGGCCGGTCGCTCTTGGCGCGGTTGTTGAACAGCGCGGAGGCGTACGGCATGTAGACGGGGATGTTGTTGATGATGGACTCCATGATCTCGTCATGCTTGTCACGAATGTTGCCGGGACCCGGGTCGACTTTGCTCAACTGGCCAATCAGCTCTTCGACCATTTCCTTACCGTTCATTTCGATGTACGGCTTGTCGACAAACTCACCGTGACGCCGTGGGTACAGGAAGTAGCCCCAGAGCACGGTCTCGTTCGGCTTTTGCGTGGTGAAGTGCGGCTGGTGGTGAACCACGATGGACATGTTGACGTCAACCTGACCCAAAGGTGAAATGGGGCTAGTGGACAGGAACGAGTTCAGCGCGTTACCTGGCACCTGCGTCGTGATACGGCTGATTTCGTTAAGCAGCAGGTGGTTCTTGGTCGTCAGGGTGAAGCTGACCCACTCACTGGCGTTGCGGTCGGCAAAGAACTTGTCGGGGTTACCGACGTTGTAGAACCGCTCCGCGACTTTCTTCCACAGCCCAGCGGCAGCGCCGTAGTCCATGTTTTCCGCGGCCGGGGTGTTGAAATCGCCCTGGGTGGCGGAGTCGGTGATGGAGCCGTTGGTGAAGATGACGGCGGTGTCGTCGTCAACCTCCACGTGCTGCTCCTCGCCACTGTTGACATCCGTCATGTGGATGCCAGTAACGGTAATCTCGTCTTGCATGGTGGACTCGGCAAAGTCGAAGTCGGTGACGCGCCGGTCAAGCACAATCCGCACGTTTTGGTCCTGCAGGTACTTAATCAGCGGCAGCATAATGCTTTCGTACTGGTTGTAACGCGTCCGGTTCACGCCGACCAGGTGTTCAATTTGCGTAAATTCGTAAATCATTTGGTGCATGTAACGCCGTAGCTCCTGCGCAGAACTTTGTGTGCGGAAAGCAAAGGTGGTTTCCCACATATACCAGAAGTTAGTCTGGAACATGTGTGGGTCGTCCTTGAAGTACTCGGCGATGGAGACGTTGTCGAGTTGTTCCTCGTCGCGGTCCGGCATCAAGACCAACTTGCTGAGCAGGATGCGGTCCTGGTTGTTCAGCCCCAGGTGACCACCGTTGATGATACCCTTACCCCCTTGCAGCAGGCGGGCCTTGTCAAAGGTGCGGTGCTTGCTATCAAAGTCGTGGGTGTCTTCTGCCGCGGTCATGCCGGGTTCAGTGACGGATTGAACGCGTTGTAGCAGGTCCATCAAGTCAACGTAGGTGCGGTAGTTTAACATCCGGCCACCACGCGCAACGTAACCCTTGGTGTTCTCCATCGGGTGCTCGCGGTTCCAGTATTCGTCGGTGGTGTCGTTGGTTGCCGCACCGTCGTTACTGCCGTGGTCATCGAGGGAGTAAAAGGTAATGTTTTGGCCCGGCCAGTGGGCCTCTTGAATTAGGTACACGGCGGCGGCCATGTTTGCCAGGCCGGCACCAATCATAATGGCTTTAGTTTTGGTCATATCTATTCCCCCCAATCTAGTCTTCCGGTTCAAACGGCCGGTAGTCAGCGGCCTCGTCATGGCAGAGGTCAAGCTTGTCAATTACTACGGCTGTAACCACCAGTGCGGCCACGCCGCAGGTCAATACGAATACTTTCTTCATTGCAAAACCAGCTCCAATCGCTTTATTCAGGTTCCATACGGGCTCCTACCCTACGTTTTACATTGTAAGCGCTATCCGGACAGATATGAATGGACAAACGGTTATGTTTGTTTAAAAGCCGACAAGGGGTGAAAATAACGTCAGTTTGGTGATGTTATCTTGTATGGCCGCGGGTGCTGTTTCGGTTCGCGTTACATTTAGTGAAGAGCGTTACACTTGCGGTTAACCATACAAGTCAGCGTTTGGACCAGACCAATTTGTCAGGCCACAGCTGAGGCATTACAATGGTACTAATAACACGGAGGCAAATCTTATGACCCAGCTAACAACTGAGGACGTACTCGCACGTACTTTGAAACAAATGATGGAAACAACGTCGCTCGATCACATTACGATTGGTAAATTGGCCAACGCGGCGCACATCAACCGCAATACCTTTTACTATCATTTTGACGATATCTACGAGTTGCTCCGTTGGACTTACAAACAGGATATCCTGATGCAATTACAGCAATACACCCAGATTGACCGCTGGGAGCATGCGTACCAATTGATGTTAGATTACATCGTTGACAACAAGCATTTCTGTCAGGAATCGTTAAGGTCCGTTGCGCGCGAGTTGCTGGAAAACTTTTTATACTCGGCGGCTACGGGCATGGTGGAACGGGTGGTAATTAGCGTCGACGCAAATACGCCGGCCAAAATCAGCCACGCCATTACCGACTTTTATGCGTGGGCAATCGTGATGCAGGTCGTCCAGTGGCTAGATAGTGATTTGGAAGAGAGCAAGGATGACATGATCAAAAAAGCCGAGATTGTGCTTAATGGCACCATTGCCAATGCCATTAGTAATGGGCACGCGGTTTATGGGGTATAGATTTAATTACATATTTTTAGTGACGGTAGTTGGCATATCTGGCCATTCTGTTGGTGACAACTTGGAGGGAGATATGCCCTTTTTTTGGTCTAATAATTACGAATGTGATTTATTGAGGTTATAGCACCGTTTGTGTACGACAGCAGCCTAATTTCCGGCTAAGTTGAACGCTGTTATTAATCTTTTGATACCGGTAACAAGTAACCGGCCATTGTAACCGCTTCCTCCTGTGTTTAGCCTAGTATTTAGAAAAGGGAGGATGTATATGAACGATTGGTATAACCATGCAATAATTTATCAAATATATCCCAAGTCGTTTCAGGATAGTAATGGTGACGGTATCGGAGACTTAAATGGTATCCGGCAACGTATTCCATACTTAAAGAGACTGGGGATTACTGCGGTCTGGTTGAACCCAATTTTTGTTTCGCCGCAGGTTGATAATGGGTACGATGTGGCCAACTATTTTGCCATTGACGAGTCGATGGGCACTATGGCTGACATGGACGCTTTAATCAATGATTTCCATGCGGCCGGAATTAGAATAATTTTGGATTTTGTTCTTAACCATACCTCTGATCAACACCCGTGGTTTCAGGACGCGGTAACTAGTAAGGATAGCATTTATCGCGATTATTACTTGTTTGCTGGTAGTGGGAATCATCGCCCTAATAACTGGGGTAGCTTCTTTGGTGGATCGGTTTGGTCTCCTGATCCAGCGGGTAGTGGTCAGTCATACTTCCATTTATTTGACCAAAAAATGCCCGATTTAAACTGGGCGAATCCCGAAGTACGGAGATCCATGGGCGATGTTGCGGAGTTCTGGCTCAAAAAAGGGATTGATGGCCTGCGGTTAGATGCGTTCATTCATATTGCCAAGGCTGATTTGTACCAAAACTATCCCGTGCTGGGTGGAGATAATAAGCCAGTTGTTGCTGAACCGTTTTTCGCTAATCTACCGAAAGTACAAGAGTGGTTACGCCCCTTTTGTAGTCGTATAAGGACTGACTATCCAAATGTATTTCTATTGGGCGAAGCCGCCTCAGCAAACGTTAATCTGGCTGCTGATTACACTAATCAACAGAGCAAATTAATGGATGCGGTGATTACGTTCCGATACTTTACGGACGATGAAAGCAAGCTTAACTCTAATATCCCGGCGCAGTATCAACCTAAGGCTATGGACTGGTTCGAATTTAAACGAACACAGGTTGTATGGCAAGAGACGTTGAAATCTGTCTCCTTACCGGTACTTTACTGGGGTAATCATGATATGGCTCGTGTTGCCACACGAATTGCCGAAAATACCACACAGGCACGAAGCTTAGCTCTATTGATGTATCTACAGCGTGGCATCCCCATTATTTACTACGGTGATGAATTGGGTCTGCACAATCTGAAATTTCAAAATGTTGGTGATTTTAATGACGAAACGGTTGCGTCATTTGTTTCGAAATGTGTTGAAGCGGGCATGTCACAAGATGAGGCTTTAGCAATGGCTTCCTTAGTTCATAAATTGCCGGCTCGAGGGTTAATGCCCTGGGATGATTCGGATAACCACGGCTTTTCTAGGCATACTCCCTGGATCCATGGCCGGGAAGTTGATACGACTGATGTGTTTAGCCAGATACATGATAAGGACAGTATGTTCCACTTTTATCAGCAATTAATTGATCTTAAAAAACAACCATTGTTTGAGGATGGTGACTATCGACTGATTGATACGAGCGGTCAGGTGTACGCATATAGCCGTAAATTAGGCTCAAAGGCCGCAATTGTGATGGTCTCGTTAAGTGGTGATCAGTGTACTGTTACCATGCCATATCATCAGTATCGGCGAATGATGAGTGTCGGCGATTATGAACTCCAAGGCCAAGAAATAACCTTGGGCGCATACGCCGGCGTAGTTTTGGAACAAGTCAAAGGAGAGTAATAGTATGAATATTGCAGCACTTCGTCACAGACCGGAGAGCGAAGATTGTTTTCTTTATGATCAGGACTTGCTGGTACTTCGCCTGCACACCGCTAAAGGGGATGCGCGGCGAGTGAGCTTAATCTACGGTGATCCGTATATGACTGTCACCGACGCAGCGACGACTACGCCTACGTGGAAGTATTCGGTCGCAGATATGGTTAAGGTCGGTGAAGGGCAAACGGACGATTACTGGTCGCTGAGGGTAAAAATGCCTTATCACCGGATACAGTACCAGTTCGCAGTTGAGGGTAGTGATGGACAACACGTTTTGCTCTCAGACCGAGGTATTCGTGCGGACACGGCAGAGAATCGTTTAAAAAATAATTTTCGGGTACCATATTTTCAAGAAGTTGACCGTGTTAAAACCCCTGATTGGGCTAAAACTACGGTGTGGTATCAGATATTCCCGGAGCGGTTTGCAAATGGCGATCAAAGCAATGATCCCCAGGGTGTGAAACCCTGGAATCCTGAAGATCATCCTGGTAGAGAGGATTTCTATGGTGGTGATTTGCAGGGGGTACTAGACCATTTAGATGATTTGCAACGGTTAGGAATCAATGGCCTGTATTTTTGCCCCATTTTTAAGGCGTCATCCAACCATAAGTACGACACAATTGATTATTTTGATATAGATCCTGACTTTGGTGACAAAGATTTATTTGAACGGTTGGTTAATGAGGCTCATCGCCGCGGTATGAAGGTGATGTTGGACGCCGTGTTTAATCATATTGGTTATCAGAGTTTGCAGTGGCAGGATGTCCTCAAGAATGGCGATAGTTCGCGTTTTGCATCTTGGTTCCATATTAATTCATATCCGCTGACCCCATTCAACGACCCCAGCAATAATGGTGGAAATCCACAGTATGATACTTTCGCATTTGAACCACATATGCCAAAGCTGAATACCGCTAACCCTGATGTGCAGGACTACTTGTTGGAGATTGCCACCTACTGGATTAAGACGTTTGATATTGATGCTTGGCGTTTAGACGTTGCAAACGAGGTTGATCACCATTTTTGGCGGCGTTTTTACCAAGCAACGCAGCAATGTAAAAAAGATTTCCTAGTCATTGGTGAAGTGTGGCATTCTAGCCAGCCTTGGCTTAATGGTGATCAGTTTTCTGGCGTAATGAACTATGCATTTACGGAACAGGTGGAGGAGCATTTCCTAACTAGTCAGCAGACGGCACAGAACATGGTGGAATTACTGACTGATCAATTAATGATGTATCGTCAGCAAAATGCACAAGTCATGCTCAACACCCTTGATTCGCACGACACTGCACGAATATTAACGGTCGCTGGTGGTGATGAGAAACGGGCTCTGCAGGCATTGGCATTCATTTTTACCCAGACAGGCATGCCCTGCATATACTACGGGACAGAGATGGGGATGTCAGGGGATAACGATCCCGATTGCCGTAAGCCAATGGACTGGAGTCAGTTAGGCCAACCTATTTGGCAAAAGGTTCATGAGATCGTTCAATTTAGGCGTGATTATGCTCAACTTTTGGGTACGGGCAGTACGCGGCTTAGCGTAAATAGCACGGGCTTAATTAAGGTTGAGCGTGTTGGCTCGGCGCACCTGACCGCTTATTTCAATACCACCAACAATGCCGTTCCCTTGTCAATGGAGCCGAAGCTTGCCCAGGGTTACGACGGGGAGAATCTGGCCCCGAAAGGATTTGTCATCGAGGTGATTTGAGTTTTTGATAGCGGTAACAGAGTTTTTGGGGTATAAAAACTAAACTAGCCAATCCATAATTGCATTTGTAAGCGAATACAAGCGTTATCACTTGAAAGTGAAGGGTTGGATATGAAACGAATTTTTTCAGTTGATCCATGGCTAATCCAAAGCCATGAACTTAAGCCGGAGGACAAGCGGTTGCAGGAAAGTATCACTGCAATTGGAAATGGTTATATGGGTTTGCGTGGTAACTTTGAGGAAGGCTACTCCGGCGATAAATTACAAGGCACCTACCTAGGCGGGGTATGGTTTCCAGATAAAACGGTTGTCGGGTGGTGGAAGAATGGTTATCCCAAATACTTTGGCAAGGTAATCAATGCACCCAGTTTTATTGACATGAAGTTGGTTGTTAATGGTCACAAAGTGGATCTCGCGCAGGATTCTTACCAGAACTTTTCGTTAACACTCGATTTACATCAAGGATTGCTCTCGCGGAGTTTTATCTATGTGGGTAATGACACAAAAGTTCGATTTACGTTTCGCCGTTTTCTAAGCAATGTTATCAAAGAGGCGGCGTTAATTGAGGTTAAGGCGGATGTGCTTGCGGGACAGGCAACCATTAAGCTTGATGCCAGTTTGGATGGTAACGTCACTAACGAAGATAGCAATTATGGCGACCGTTTCTGGCAACCAATTAGTGAAGATGGCAATGAACATACCATTCAAATGGTGACCAAGCCTAATCCTTACGGTGTACCCCGGTTTACCGTTTTACTTAAGCAGCATTTGCGGTTGAACGGAGCTGCATATAATGGTGACGTTAAAACGGCCACGGGTATTATTAGCGAGAACTGGGAGGATACCCTGCAGGCTGGTCAATCCGTCCGCATCGAGAAGGATGTCATCGTGATTACCAGTCGTGATGTAGTACCCGACGAGCAGGTTGAACGTGCTGCTGAGCTTATGTATGAGCTACAAGCTAAATCGTTCACTGAAAACTTAACGGAGCACACGGCAGTGTGGGGAAGCCGCTGGTCTGCAAGTGATGTGGTTATTGATGGCGATGAGGCCGCGCAACAAGGTATTAGATTTAACATCGCACAATTATTTATGACTTATCACGGTGAGGATGAAAGACTAAATGTTGGTCCTAAGGGGTTTACGGGTGAAAAGTATGGCGGGGCTACATACTGGGATACTGAGGCATACGTTGTGCCGATGTACCTAGCAGTTGCCCAACCACAGGTAACGCGTGGATTACTGCAGTATCGCCATGATCAATTACCCGGAGCCTATCACAATGCCAGACAGCAGGGATTAAAGGGAGCCTTGTTCCCAATGGTTACCTTCAACGGGATTGAGTGTCATAACGAGTGGGAAATAACATTCGAAGAAATTCATCGTAACGCGGCAGTTGCCTTTGCGATTTATCAGTACACCGCATATACCGGAGATGAAAGCTACGTTAACCATGATGGTATTGAAGTTTTGGTGGCAATCAGCCGTTTTTGGGCGGATCGTGTCCACTATAGTCAACATCAACACAAGTACATGATTCACGGTGTTACCGGGCCAAACGAGTACGAGAATAATGTCAACAATAACTGGTATACCAACACAATGGCTGCTTGGGTTCTGCAATACACACTAGCCAGAATTCCCCATGCTGATCACGATGTAATGCAAGGGTTGGCCGTCACCGATGAAGAGCAGGCATATTGGCGAGACATTGTGGACAACATGTACTTTCCAGAGGACAAAAAGCTGGGTATTTTTTTACAAAACGATACCTTTCTGGATAAAGAACTCCGACCGGCTAGTAGTATTCCCGAGGATGAACGGCCAATTAATCAGCACTGGTCCTGGGACCGTATCCTCCGCAGTCCGTTTATTAAGCAGGCTGACGTGTTACAGGGGATATACTTCCTGAATGACCGATTTACTTTGGATCAAAAGGAACGTAATTATGATTTCTACGAACCGTTAACGGTACATGAGAGTTCACTCAGCGCATCCGTTCACTCAATATTAGCGGCAGAGTTGGGGAAGCAGGACAAGGCGGTGGAATTATATGCCAGGACGGCCCGGCTAGATCTTGATAATTATAATAATGACACTACGGATGGTTTACACATTACGTCAATGACCGGATCGTGGTTAGCTATTGTTCAAGGGTTCGCAGGTATGCGCTATGATCACAATCAATTGAGGTTCAAGCCGTTTATTCCACATGGGTGGACGCATTATTCCTTTAAACTGAATTACCGTGGTCGATTACTGGCGGTGGACGTTACAGCTGAGAAAACACAAGTAGAACTACTTAGCGGTGATGAACTGGATGTTGAACTCAACGGCCAGATTGTCCACTTGGAGAGGGGGGATGTCCATGCTTAAAGGCTTGTTATTTGATTTAGATGGTGTATTAACAGATTCGGCAAAGTATCACTTACAAGCATGGGGCGAGCTGGCCAAGAAGTTAAATATTACGTTGCCTGAGTCCGCTAATGATGAGTTACGGGGACGTTCCAGGTTAGACTCGCTTAACGTGATTCTAAAGTTTGGAAACCAGCAGTATTATTCTGAACAGCAAAAAAAAGAGTTTATGGATACAAAAAACAGAATTTACTTGCATTTAATCCGGGCGATGACACCGCAGGACATCCTTCCAGGAATTACAGACTTGTTGGCGGATGCCCAGGGCGCTGGCTTGAGGATGGCCATAGCTTCCGCGTCACGAAATGCGCCGATTATTCTCAATCAGTTGGGCATTGCAGATTTGTTTGCGGGTGTGGTAGACCCTGCAACTCTGATTCACGGTAAACCTGATCCTGAAATTTATGAGCGGGCCCAACAGCTACTACACTTGAGAGCTACCGAAGTAACTGCGTTTGAGGATGCAGTGGTTGGTGTACAGGCTATTAAGGGTGCGGGGCAATTTGCGGTTGGTATTGGCAACAAACATGTTTTACGACAGGCTGACTACGTGGTGCCAACGACTGGAGATTTAAGGCTTAGCGACATTATAGCTAACTTTGATAGTCGAAATAATGGCAAAGAAAGCAGGCAAATACATGGTTGAAATTGATTTGGACCACCTATACAAAAAATACGACGATGCTGAGGATTATTCTGTGGAGGATTTTGACCTGCACATTAAAGACAAAGAATTTATCGTCTTTGTTGGGCCTTCTGGATGTGGTAAGTCAACAACTTTGCGGATGATTGCAGGCCTAGAGGACATTAGCAAGGGTGAGCTAAACATCGATAGTCAGGTGATGAATGACGTTGCACCCAAGGATCGTAATATCGCCATGGTTTTTCAAAGTTATGCACTTTACCCGCATATGAGCGTGTATGACAACATGGCGTTTGGCTTGAAGCTTCGTCACTACAAGAAGGCGGATATTGATCAACGTGTACAAAACGCGGCAAATATACTAGGCCTAACCGACTTTCTGCAACGCAAACCCTCTGCGTTATCTGGTGGGCAAAGGCAACGTGTAGCTTTAGGCCGGGCAATAGTCCGTGACGCACCAATCTTCCTTATGGATGAACCTTTGTCTAACCTTGATGCAAAATTACGGGTCTCTATGCGTGCTGAGATTGCCAAATTACATCAGCGACTCAACACGACGACTATCTACGTTACTCATGATCAAACCGAAGCGATGACGATGGCTGATCGGGTGGTGGTTATGTCGGTTGGGCACGTACAGCAAATTGGTACACCCGCCCAGGTTTACGAAAATCCCCGCAATCAGTTTGTTGCCGGGTTTATGGGTAGCCCCTCAATGAACTTCTTCAACATGCGGTATAGCAATGGTATGGTGTCGGATGGTAAGACCATCCAGTTAAAGGTTCCAGCGGGCCGGGCGCGAATTCTGGATGATCAGGGTTACGACGGTAAGGAGATAATCTTTGGGATTCGTCCTGAAGACATTCATTCGGAGCAAGCCTTTCTAGAAACTTGGCCCGATGCAATTGTCAATTCTGTGGTCTCCGTTTCGGAATTATTAGGCGCGACAGAGCAACTTTACCTAAAGTCTGATGACACGGAATACATCGCAAACGTTAATGCGCGTGATTTCCATAATCCTGGTGACCAGGTTAAGGTCGGGTTTGATATTAATAAGGCGCACTTCTTTGACAAGGAAACAACAATGGCCATTACTAAGGACCCGGTTCCACTGGAAGGGTAGGGTACTTGGAGACTGGAACTTGTTTCGATGGGAGGATGATGCGCATGCAGCCTTGGTGGCAATCGGCAGTTATTTATCAGATTTATCCGAAATCATTTCAAGATAGTAATGGCGATGGTGTTGGCGATATTCCAGGGATAATTAGTCGCCTGGATTATTTACAGCAACTAGGGATTGATGCTATCTGGTTGAGCCCCGTGTATCAATCGCCAGGCGAGGATAACGGTTATGATATTGCAAATTACGAGGCCATAGACCCGCAATTCGGTACCATGGCTGATATGGATCAATTTATTAGTGAAGCACGCAAACGACACATTCGTATCGTAATGGATTTAGTGGTCAACCATACTTCCGACCAGCACGAATGGTTTTTGAGTTCGCGTAGTTCACGAGACAGTCCTTACCGCGATTTTTACATTTGGCGGGACCCGGTGGATGGGCACGAGCCTAATCAATTAACATCAACATTTTCTGGATCTGCCTGGCAATTTGATAAAAAAACTGGTCAATATTATCTACACTTTTTTGGCCCAGGACAACCAGACCTTAATTGGTCAAATCCTCAAGTACGTAACGCTATTTATCAGATGATGAATTTTTGGATTGATAAGGGTATCGGTGGTTTTCGGATGGACGTTATTGACTTGATTGGTAAGGACCCTGATCTAGAGATTCGCGAAAACGGGCCCTCTTTACACCAGTATCTGAAGGAAATGCATGGTAAAACGTTTGGGCCTCATGACCTGATGACGGTCGGTGAGACTTGGGGGGCTACGCCCAAAATTGCACAACAATACTCAGATCCAAGACGTGAAGAGTTATCGATGGTTTTTCAGTTTGAGGCCATGCAGATAGATCAGCAGCCCGGTAAGGAAAAATGGGATTTGAGAAAGTTTCGTCCCGTGGAGTTGAAGCAAGTCCTAACTAAGTGGCAGGAACAACTCGATTATGCGCATGGTTGGAATAGTCTATTTTGGAACAACCATGACTTACCACGAATTGTTTCACGATGGGGCGACGACCAAAAGTATCGTGTTCGTTCCGCAAAAATGTTTGCTATTTTGCTCCATCTACTGCGCGGAACGCCATACATCTATCAAGGCGAAGAAATTGGTATGACTAATTACCCGATTTCCTCGATAGATGAAGTTAATGACGTTGAAAGTGTCAATATGTATCGTGAACGGATAGCGAGCGGTTATAGTAAAGCAGAAATTATTCAATCAATTAATGTCAAGGGTCGCGACAACGCCCGCACCCCTATGCAGTGGAACGAGAGTGCATACGCGGGGTTTAGTGCCGGCAAGCCTTGGCTCCATGTTAATAACAACTTTCACGCAATTAATGTGGCAGCGGCTCGTGCGGATTCAAACTCCGTGTTTAGTACCTATCAACAGTTGATACGGCTCCGCCACAATAATCCAATTGTAGTGAAAGGTAGTTTTGATTTAATTAATCATACTGTACCTGAAGTGATGGCATATCACCGTGTTTTGGGTGATGAGCGTTGGCTGGTAGTAGCCAATCTTTCTGGGCATAAGCAGTTCTTTAAAACTGAGGATCAGATTAAAAAAGTGTTGCTTAACAACATCGACACGATCCCCGATGATTTACAAAATGCAGAATTAGCGCCATATCAAGCATTTGCAGCTATTATTGTTTAAGTTATTTAATTCGGCAAATTATAAGATTCCGTTGGGAGGAATAATATCATGAAGTTATGGCAAAAGATTGCGTTAGGGAGCACAGCACTTATTGCGGCAACGGTACTCGCTGCTTGTGGGAAGTCGTCCAACTCGGACAGTAGCAGCAGTACAAAGACCACTGGGACTGTTAAACTTTGGGTCGACACCACCCAGGTTTCATACTTTAAGAGTATCGTCAAAAAATTCAACAAGGAATATCCAGACGTTACCGTCAAGGTTACGCAGAGCCCGAACGGTTCAGCTAACGCCAAAACCGACGTAGCTAAGGATCCATCCAAGGCTGCAGATGTATTCGAAGTACCAAACGATCAGCTGGGATCCATGGCTAATCAAGGCTATATTAATCCATTATCACCAAGTGCATCTAGTTACGTTAAAAAGCATAATGTTGCCGATGCAGCTAAAGGTGTGACTTGGAAGGGTAAGATGTATGCCTATCCTGTTTATGAACAAGTTCAGACGCTGTTTTATAACAAATCTAAGCTATCCGCTGAAGATGTTAAGGATTGGGACACACTCACTTCTAAGGGCGTAGTCGCCACAGACTTTACGAATGCTTATAACTATTACCCGGTATTCTTCAGTGCAGGAACTTACCTATATGGTAAGAATGGCGAGACTCTGAATGGAACAAACGTTGCCAATTCTAAAGGTGTTGCGGCTATGACCTGGCTTGCTCAGCAAAAGAGCAATAAGAATGTTATGCAAACGTCTAATGCGCTAAACCAGTTGAAGTCCGGCAATGCCGCTGCCACACTCGATGGTCCTTGGGATGCTGCTAACATCAAGAAGATTCTGGGTAAGAACTACGCGGTAGCACCATATCCAACTATTACGATTAACGGTAAGAAAGTACAGATGCAAGCGTTCAAGGGTATCGAAACATTTGCCGTTAATGCGCACACGGCTACCAAGAACCAAAAGGCTGCCGCAGCTTTGGCACAGTACATCACCAACAAGCAGTCTCAGCTAACCGTTTACAAGCACTCTGGTCAAATTCCTGTCGACAAGACGGCACAAAAGAGCAGTCAGTTGAAGTCGGATCCTGAGGCCCAAGCAGTGATGACGATGTCCCAAACTGGATATTCAGTCCTTCAGCCAAAGATGAGTCAGATGGCAACATTCTGGAACCTCTCTGCCCCACTGATTAATGGTGCATACACTGGTTCAATTAAGGCAAGCCAATACAGCACTA
Source organism: Lacticaseibacillus pantheris DSM 15945 = JCM 12539 = NBRC 106106 (assembly GCF_001591865.1). NCBI lineage: Bacteria > Bacillati > Bacillota > Bacilli > Lactobacillales > Lactobacillaceae > Lacticaseibacillus > Lacticaseibacillus pantheris. The sequence continues at coordinate 21,254 of NZ_BCVS01000010.1, read as the reverse complement.
AGCTGGAAACTTTCCAAAAGGCTATCTCGCAAAAGAACTAGTAGTTGAGGGTGTAAAAGCACCTTTAACGGTTGCTTGAGGCCTTAGTAAGGAGAAGTTATGTTTAGAAAGAAAAATACTTTACCTCCTGCGGCGACGTATAAAGAAGTGTGGCGTAATGGCGACCAGTACACAAAGCTATCCTTTGTGTTCATGGGCCTGGCGCAGATCAAGAATAAGCAATGGGCGAAGGGGTTCGCGTACCTAGGTACCGAAATAGTCTTTCTACTCTGGTTTGTGTTTAGCGGGATTAGCACACTGAGCATGTTGACAACGTTGGGTGTGAATAAGACCAAGCGGGTTGTCTACAATCAGTCTCAAGGTGTGTATATTACCAAATTACCGGATAATTCCGTTGTCATTCTACTATTTGGTGTCCTAGCGGTAATCCTGCTATTAGCAATGGTATTTCTGTATGTGACTAGCTTGAAATCATTACGCACACTGTATGTTCAGAATCGTGATGGGACACATGTTCCCACCAACAAGGAACAACTGAGCTCCTTGCTGGATAGCAAACTACACATCACTTTGATGAGCATTCCAATACTCGGAGTAATGGCATTCACCGTGTTACCAACGCTTTATATGATTTCAATGGCCTTCACGAACTATGATTCCAAACATCCAATTGGTTTCTCCTGGACGGGCTTTAAAGCTTTTGGCAACGTTCTAACCGGTGATTTGGCCGGCACGTTCTTCCCTGTGTTGGGTTGGACGCTGGTTTGGGCGGTTGCCGCAACGGCGACCACGTTCTTCTTCGGTGTCTTACTTGCGCTGTTAATTGAATCAAGGGGTATCAAGCGTAAGGGCTTGTGGCGGACAATCTTTGTAATTGTGTACGCCGTACCGCAATTTGTTTCGCTATTGATGATGGCACAATTTCTAGACTTACAAGGGCCGCTCAACACGGTACTGATGAATTGGGGCTGGATTGCGCACCCAATTAACTTTATTGGTGCCTCGGCCAATGCCACAGTGGCGCGTATTACAGTTATTGTTGTTAACATGTGGATTGGTATTCCGGTATCAATGTTAACCTCAACCGCGATTATCCAGAACTTGCCACAAGATCAGATTGAAGCCGCGCGAATGGATGGCGCCAATCCATTCCAGATTTTCCGTCGGATTACATTCCCGCAAATTTTGTTTGTGATGGCGCCGGCATTGATTCAGCAATTTATCGGCAACATCAACAACTTTAACGTAATATTCCTGCTCACTGGTGGGTATCCAATGAATAACAGCTACAACGGTGCTGGTGATACTGATTTACTGGTTACTTGGCTGTACAACCTGGTATTTGGACAAACACAAAGATATAACGCATCGGCGGTGTTAGGCATTCTAATTTTCATCATCAGTGCTACGGTGTCCCTGTTTGCTTACCGGCGTACAAACGCATTTAAGGAGGGGTGATTAAAATGTCATCATATCATGCAAAACGGCGGCTATCGCTCATCCTTCGGTACGTATTACTAGCTGTGCTGGCGATTGTTTGGATTTTCCCGATTGTTTGGATTGTGTTGGCCAGCTTTTCATACAACGACACAGGTTTCGTTTCGACGATTTGGCCTAAGCAGTTTACGCTTAGTAATTATATTGGCATTTTCACTAGTGACCAATTCCCGTTTGTTTATTGGATTCGCAACACTCTGTTTGTGTCGATTGTATCCATGATTCTGTCGACGTTTGTCACAATTTCTGTAGCATATGCGTTGTCCCGCCTACGTTTTCGTTTTCGGAAACCGTACCTGCAAATTGCGCTAATACTGGGGATGTTTCCAGGATTCATGTCCATGATTGCGCTCTACTACATCTTGAAGAGCTTCGATATGCTGAATCTGGTGGGCTTGATTCTGGTTTATGTTGGTGGTGCAGGTTTAGGATTCTACATTGCCAAGGGCTTTTTCGATACTATCCCGCGTTCAATCGATGAAGCTGCTGAAATTGATGGGGCATCACGGTGGCAAGTCTTTGTCCACATTGGGTTGCCGATGTCCAAACCAATCATTGTATATACTGCATTGACTGCGTTTATCGCACCATGGACGGACTTCATTTTCTCGGGAATCATTCTCTCCAGTTCTGGTAATTCAAAGACGTATACGATCGCATACGGCTTGTACAACATGGTCCATGCAACAAAGGGTACTTCAACCGCCTACTTCACTTGGTTTATTGCAGGCTGTGTAATTATCGCAATACCAATTACTATTCTGTTTGTAGTTATGCAGAAGTTCTATGTTAACGGCATAACCGCTGGTGCAGATAAAGGCTAATTATTTATGTTATGTTAGCGAGTAATGATAGGCACCAATGAGGATTCGATATGTTAATCGAATCCTTTTTGGGGTGTTAGGGTATTGCCCGAAGATATGGTGTTAGATTTTAAGCAAAGTATATTATGATGGATATATTACTGTTAGTGTGTGATTGAGGGGGCCCATATGGTTACGCTTTCTGATGTAGCAAAGCAAGCAAACGTTTCTAAGATGACAGTTTCTCGTGTTATTAATCATCCCGAACAAGTTACACCTGAACTTAAGCAGTTGGTTGAGGACGCCATCATTGCTTTAAATTACCAACCAAACTCAGTGGCTAAGGCGTTAGCGAATAACCGCACGAATGTAATTAAAGTTGCCATTCTGGAGGATATTGATACTACTGAGCCGTACTATATGAGTCTTCTTTTTGGGGTTGCTAAGGGGCTGGATCGCAAAGGATATGCCTTGCAACTGGTTACGGATCGGGCTCGTCTTAGCGTTGGCAATGTTGCCGATGGTTTCATTGTGACCGGCGCGCGGTCAGAAGACATCCCCTTAATTGACAGCCTGTCGCAGCCGACAGTTATTTTTGGCGAGAATCACAATGGATATGACTTCATTGATACTGACAACAAGGAAGGCACTGCTTTAGCGACTGCGTACGCCTTAGCTAAAAGTTATCAGTCCGTGATATTTATTGGTATTGACGTAAAAGAGTCGTTTGAATACTCTCGGGAAGCAGGATACATTAATACGCTCCAACAGCATAAAATAGTGCCCAAGATACATCGCATGGGGAACCACAGCCATCAATCACAAGCATTCGTCAACGATAATTGGCGTAAGTTTGCTCGTAATACGTGCTTTATTTGTGCATCCGACCGTTTAGCAATCGGTGTCGAGAGGGCTATCATCCAAAACGGCGGTAATATACCCAACGATTTTGCGGTTATCGGGTTTGATGGTGTTTTTCTGGATCAAGTGGCTAATCCTCAATTAACGACGGTTAAACAGCCAGTGCAGAAGCTCGGCGAATTGTTAGCACGCATGTTGATACAAAAAATTGCTCAAAGTGGGGCGCAGCAAGGAGAGTTATTGGTAAGTCCGGAGTTAGTAAAACGTGGCACAACTAGAAACTAATTAAACAGGATTATTACTAAATCGCCCACCGGCTTTAAAACTGGTGGGTTTTTGCTTATGGTCGTTTAATAACGTTCGTGATTATCCGAACAAATGCAACGTAGCCATTGCAATTGTTCATGATTAATCGTAGAATGATGCCATCAAGAGGAAAAGGAGCACGTAATGGAACACTTTTTTAAGCTAAAGACGTACAATACGTCCGTTGGTACCGAAATTTTGGCTGGATTCACTACATTCTTTGCCATGTCATACATTCTTTTTGTTAACCCCCAGTTGCTCTCCTTGACGGGGATGCCATCCCAGGCCGTCTTCCTGGCAACCATTATTGCCAGTGCTACGGGGACCCTGGTTATGGGGCTGTTTGCCAACGTACCCTACGCCCTGGCACCAGGGATGGGGCTCAACGCCTTCTTTACTTACACCGTCGTCTTTGCGCTCGGCTACTCCTGGCAACAGGCGCTGGCCCTCGTGTTCATTTGTGGCCTGATCAACATTTTGATTACCGTCACCAGCATTCGGAAGACCATTATTGCGGCAATCCCACAGGTTATGCAGCATGCCATTAGTGGTGGTATCGGGGTATTTGTTGCCTACATAGGGTTGAAAAACGCTGGGTTCCTCCAATTCACTTCCGATTCATCCGACATTTTGTCCATTAACGACAAGGCGTACAATGCGCACGCAGCGGTGAAGGGTGTGACTAGCGTGGTCACTGGCGGCGGTATCGTACCCGCGTTGACTAGCTTTACGCAGTCTGGTGCTTTGCTCGCACTGATTGGGTTGATCATCATGACCATTCTCGTGGTGAAAAAGGTACCCGGGGCCGTCATGATTAGTATCATTGCAACCACAATTATTGGGATCCCCATGGGCGTGACTGACCTGAGCTTTGCTTCTAGCAACTCCCTGGGTTCGTCCATTCACCAGCTAGGTACCACGTTTGGCGCCGCATTTAGTCATGCCGGATTTGGCACGCTGTTTAGCAATAGTAGCCATATTCTCCTGACGTTGATGACCATCTTTGCCTTCTGCTTCTCCGATACGTTTGATACAATTGGGACGTTTATCGGTACTGGTCACCGCAGCGGTATTTTTACCGACGAGGAAATTCACGAACTGGAAACGACTAAGGGCTTTGCGACCCGGTTGGACAAAGCGTTGGTGGCAGACTCCGTGGCCACAAGTATTGGCGCCGTCTTTGGTACATCCAACACGACGACCTATATTGAAAGTGCTGCGGGGATTGGTGCTGGTGGCCGTACCGGGCTGACCAGTGTGACCGTTGCCATCCTGTTCGTTATTTCGGGCCTGTTTGCACCGATTATTTCCATCGTACCGACGGAAGCCGTAGCACCAGCCCTGATTCTGGTTGGGGTCATGATGGCTTCTAGTCTCAAGGAAATCAACTGGAGTGACCTCTCCGAAGCTATCCCGTCGTTCATGGCCTCCGTAGTCATGGGACTTATTTACAACATTTCTTACGGGATTGCGGCCGGCTTCATCTTCTACTGCCTGATTAAGATTATTGAAGGTAAAGTGCGTGAGATTCACCCAATGTTGGGTGTGGTGACGATTGGGTTTATACTTAACTTCATTGTATTGGCCATTCTCTAACTAATTAGTTAGGCTCGTTTACTTGAAATATGCGCATCATTATTGGGGGTCACCTGGCGAATGTCGGGTGACCCTTTTAGGTGCGTTGGGACTGGGGAAGGGATTTGCCTGACAATTTGGCTGGTGGTTGGCGGCCCTTGGTGGACCTACGTGTTAAAATACAATAGTAAAGTAAGTAGACAGGGGGTGGCGTTGTGGCCATCTTTGAGAAGTATCACCCAATTATGTCGGTGCACTACACGATGGACTGGCTGACCATGGCCAAACTCAAAGAAGTATTTGCACTGCGGCAGGATCCTGAAATTGCTCGTGGTCAGGAGCGGCCGGTTGACACCGTGATTGGCGACACCGCTCACTACGTTAACCGCGCCATGGCGCTGGTGATGCGCAACCAGGCGCTACTCTATGGCGTGCAGGATCGGGCCACTGGCCGACTGATGGGCACCTTTGGTTTGTTCAACGTGGACGAGCAACGCATGACGGCGTCGGTGCGTCTTGCTACGCTGGCGGACACCAATCCGGCAGTGATGGCGGAGGTGTTACCCCGAATGCTGGGGTTTGCGGTGCACGAATTGGAGCTCCAGTGGTTAACGGCTGAGCAAATTGTGCGGTCCACGGATGCGGCGCTGTTTCAGCAGCACCACTTTGCGCCTGAGGGCCAGCACCTGGTTTTGGACGCCAGCAAAATTATGCATGACGAACAGTATATGTTTTAGCTTAGATTGATGATGAACGGGGGTGTCCATCTATGCGGCAAGAATCCCTTTTTGGTGATGACGCGGGAGATACGCGGTCAGCACAAGCGGACCAGGGCTATCAGCCACTGGCTAGTCGCTTGCGGCCGCAGACCCTCGCTGAATTTGTGGGGCAGGAGAACCTGGTTGCTCCCGGCCAGGTTTTGTATAACCTGATTGAACGTGACGAAGTGAGTTCCATGATTTTTTGGGGTCCGCCCGGTGTGGGTAAAACCACGCTGGCCCAGCTGATTGCGCGACAAACCAAGGCTGCCTTCGTGACCTTCTCTGCGGTCACGAGTGGCATCAAGGAAATTCGCAAAGTAATGGAAGAGGCGGAGGGCAACCGCGAGCTGGGGCAAAAAACCATCGTCTTCGTGGATGAAATTCACCGATTTAATAAGGCCCAACAGGACGCGTTTTTGCCGTACGTTGAACGCGGCAGCATCATTCTGATTGGGGCGACGACTGAAAACCCGTCGTTTGAGGTCAACGCCGCCCTCTTATCGCGGATGCGGGTCTTTGTGTTACACGCATTAACCGCCGATGAGCTGGTGCACCTACTGCATAATGCCATTGAGAGCCACCGCGGCTTTGCCGATTTCACCATCGATATTAGTGACGACTTACTCCACGCCATCGCGGATTACGCGAATGGGGATGCGCGGACGGCGCTGAATACACTTGAGATGGCGGTCACTAACGCCCGAATTGTCGATGGTGTGACGCAGGTGACCAAAGACGATTTGGCGCAGATTATGGGTACTAAAGCCTTGCTGTACGATAAGCACGGCGAGGAGCACTACAACATCATCTCGGCTTTGCACAAATCGATGCGTAATTCGGATGTGGATGCTGCCATCTACTGGTTGGCCCGGATGTTGGAGGCGGGGGAGGACCCGCTGTATGTGGCACGGCGGCTGGTCCGCTTTGCGAGTGAGGACGTCGGGATGGCGGACTCACGGGCGCTGGAGATTGCGATTGCGGCGTACCAGGCGTGCCAATTTCTGGGGATGCCTGAGTGTAACGTGCACCTGACGCACGCGGTGACGTACCTGGCGCTCGCACCGAAGAGTAACCAGATGGAAGTAGCGTACAACAGTGCGGCGGCGGACGCTAAGAACACGATGGCGGAGCCGGTGCCGTTGCAGATTCGTAATGGGGTCACGGGTTTGATGAAGGACTTAGGTTACGGCAAGGATTACCAGTATGCGCACGACACCAAGGATAAGCTCACCACGATGCAGACGATGCCGGATAATTTGGTGGGGAAGCGGTATTACCACCCTACTGATCAGGGTAGCGAAGCGCGGGTAAAGCAGCGCGTGGAGCAGATTCGAAAGTGGCATGAGGAACATGATGGGAGAGCGGAGCCCCGCGGTTAGAAGGCAGAGCATAAGTTACTATCGCCGAAAGGCCCGTACTTGGCCTTTTGGTGATAGTAGCTTATGCGTCGCTTTCTGCGGGGCGCAGCTCGTTTTAAAACGCACGAGTAGCGAGGGAGCGCAGTAGCATTTCACCTTTACTCGGCTACCGAGACCCGGACGCGTTGCAGTTAATCATTTTACATTCCATATGAAGGAGAAATACTATGTGGCAGGCACTAACCGGCATCTTTGCCGTTGTATTTATCGTTGCGTTGGTGCTGACCATCGTGATGATTGTGAAAAATCGGCGTAATTGGGCGTCAATCATGGTGACGTTAGCGACCATTAGCTTTATTGCGGCGTTGGTGTGCGCGTATCTATGGGGGCAAGCATAGAACATCTGCCGATTTTATAGCGAGATGCCACTGTTTCAGTCCAGACTAAATAAACTCAAAAACCGTGCTATCTATACACTCATCTAGTGTATGGATAGCACGGTTTTGTTAATGCTTATTCTTCGCTGTGTTCCCCGTCGCTCCCAATGAGGTACCCGATTGCGGGTATCATCAGTGCGACGCTGAGAACTGCAATGACTACGAGAATCACGATGCTGGTGATCACCGTGCCGGACGCGATGCCGTCGGTGAGTGCCTCGCGGTAGCCGTTGATTGCGTACGTCATCGGCAGGAATTTCTGCATGGATTCGTACAGCGGGCTGATGGTTTCAGCCGGGAACAGACCACCGGAACCGCTCAGTGTCAGTAGCGCCAGTGCGATGAAGATACCAACGCGGTTGAACGCCAGGTTCAGCAGCATGGTGAGGTACTGCGCTGCGAGGGCAAAGAGGATGGTGATGCCGTAGAACGCGGCCACGTGGTTCACGTCGAGGCCGAACGCCATAATCAGCGTGGCTTCGACCACAGCCATGGCTACGGCCACGCCGGTACCAACAGCGAGCTTAGTGCCCAGGAACTGGAATACCGATTCGTCTTTGCCATTGCGACGCCGCATTGGGTAGCCAAAGTTGAAGATGATGATCCCAATGAAGAGGGCAAGGGCGAGTACGTATGGTGCCAGTGCCTGACCGTAGTTAACCACCTTCGTGTACTTGATTTCAGTATCCTTCGACGGTTGGGCAAACATCTTTGCGGTCTTGCCAGTCAAACTGGTCTTGGCGATGGTGTCGCTACCGCTCTTCAGGCCGGTGGTGAGCTTGTTGGAACCCTTGTGCAACTTCTTCACGCCGCTCACTAGGGTTGGCACACTCGCGTTCAGCGTACCTAAGCCACCGCTAATCTGGCTGGAGCCGGACACGAGGGCGCTGGAGTTAGCGTTCAGCTGCTTGGTGCCGTCGTATAGTTGGGTCACACCAGAGGCCAGCGTTGGTACGCTGTTGTTCAAAGTAGCGAGGCCGGCGTACAGCTGGCCGGAACCGGTGTACAACTGGGAAACGCCACTCGATAGGGTAGGAATGTTGCCACTAAGAGTGGTGAGACCGCCAGAAAGTTGCTGGGCGCCGCTGTTCAGAGCAGCGGAGTTGCTATTAAGGGTGTTGGCACCGGCAGCTAACTGGTTAACGCCGGAAGCCAAGGTTGGTACCTGGCTGTTAAGGGAATTGAGGCCGGTAGATTCCTGGTTCGCCCCGTCTGCCAGTCTTTGAACGTTACTAGTTAACGTTGGTACTTGGGCTTCCAACTTTTGGAGGCCGTTGCTTTCCTGTTGCGCACCATCAGTCAGTTGCTGAATACCGGTAGCCAGTTGTGGTGCCTTACCATTCAGGGTATCGAGCCCGGTGTTAATTTGCGCCGAGCCAGATTTCAACTGGTCTAGCGCACTGTCGAACTGACTGATTGCTGATTGCAAACCGGTTGGATCGCCAGCAGAGTCTGTCGCCGTGCTGGTTAAATTAGTCTTCACGATGCTCAAGACGCTGCTTTGGGTGGAGTACGCGGTCAACGTGGAGCTTTGGGCCGTCTTGACCTTGGCCCAGGCCGCCGTTAACGCTGCTTTCTGGTCGACATCCGTTACGCCGTCGATGGCGGTCTGCATTTCGGTATTCGCTGAGTCCTGGTTAGCTTTCAAAGTAGCGTAGGACTTCAGGATACCGGACATCATATTCAGGGTGGATACTTGCGAATTGATTTTACCCTGTAGCTTGTCCATCTTATCCTTCATCTGGCTGATACCGTCAGCGAGTTGCTGGCTACCATCATCCAGTTTCTGGACGGAGCTGGTCAGGTCGGTGTCCTCGGTGTCGCCGTTAACCTGCCCGTTCAGCTGGTTGGCGCCACTGTAAATTGAGCCGGCACCCGTGTTGAGTTGGTTGATTGCTGATGCCAAAGAAGGGTTGTTATCGCTGCCAGTAGTAACGGCAGCGTTCAGTTGGTTCAGGCCGTCACTTAGTTGGGTGCCACCGTCGTTCAACTGCGATACACCTTTGGACAACGTCGGAACGTTACCTTGTAGCTGGGATAGTCCACTTTGCACCTGGCCAACCCCGCCAGTGTAGCTCTGCACGCCGGACGCCAGGGTTTTCCCGCCGGCATCTAGCTGGGTCACCCCGCTAGCCAGCGTTGGAACCTGAGCGTACAGTTGGCCGAGCCCCTTGTACAGCGAACCGCTACCGGTGTATAGCGCGCTCACACCGCTAGAAAGTGTGGGAATCTGGGCGTACAGCTGGGACATGCCGGAGTGCACCTGCGCCACGCCGTTCGTGTAGGTCACGACGCCGGCAGTGAGTTGGTTACTACCCGTTGCGAGTTGCGAGACGCCACTTGGCATTGCGGCCGTGCCGCTTTGGAGGGTACTGATACCGTCCGTAATCTGCTGGGAACCGTTAGCCGCGGTTTTGAGCTGCTTGCCAATGCTACCAATTTGCTGAATAAAGGTTTGTGCGTATGTTTGTGTGACCTTGGCCTTAATCTGGTCGTTGAGCTTATCACTCCCCACCTGGCTCATGACTTCCCCAATGTAGTTGAGGGAGCCGTTGGTCTTGTAAGTAAAGTGCATCTGTTGGGGAGTCTTGTCGAGCACCGTAGCCGCATCCCGGGAGAAATCCTTCGGGAATGTGATGACGGCGTAGTACTTGTTGTCCTTGAGTCCCTGCGCTGCGGCTTTGGCAGTCGTGACGTGCCAACCCAGCTGGTCGTCTTTGCGTAACTTGGCGACCGTCTGCGCACCCACGTTGACCCGCTGACCCTTGAGCGTGGTGGGCTGGTCCAGGTTGACTACCGCGATGGGTAGCTTGCTGGTACGGCCGTAAGGATCCCAGGCCGAGGTGAGAAAGCAGTAGGAGTAAAAGATGGGGATGAGGATGGTCGCAACCATTAGCCAGATCACCCATTTATGCCTCAGCATGTGGTGTAACTCTTCTTTGATCATCGTTATTTAACGCTCCTTCTTCGATATCTCCGGTAATCTGATACACGTGTAACTGATAACAAATTAGTACGGTAAAGTGTGGTATGGATGGACAAATAACACCGTGATATCAATTGTTTAGAACTCACGTGGTAATTAAAAAGCAACAAAAAATGGCGAATACCGCGCAGTTCATGGGAGCCAGTTTACAGAAATCTTTATAACTTTTGAATGATACGTTTGTAACCTATACATCAATAAAATTGTTTGTACCACGTAAAAACGCCCTCAAACGCGCTGAGGCGTTCGGGGGCGTTGGGGGTCAATTGACCTAGATATTATTCGGCGTTGCTATCGTTCGTGTCAGATTCTTCGTCTTTGCCGATGATGTAGCCAATTGCCGGGATCATGAGGGCGATGCTCAGGATAGCGACCACAATTAGAATGACGGTACTGGTGGTGACCGTGGTGCTACTAATACCGTCAGTAATCGCGTTGCGGTAACCGTTAATGGCGTGCGTCATGGGCAGGAATTGTTGAATGGACTCGAATAGTGGGTTGATGGTCTCGGCGGGGAAGAGGCCGCCAGATCCGCTCAGGGTCAACAGTCCTAGGGCGATGAAGATACCGACCCGGTTAAACGCCAGGTTGAGTAGCATGGTCATGTACTGTGCGGCGAGGGCGAACAGAATGGTGATGCCGTAGAATGCGCCGACGTGAGCCACGGGCAGGCCGAGCAGCATAATCAGCGTAGCCTCGATGATCGCCATGGCAACTGCGACTACCGTACCGACCGCTAATTTGGAGAAGAGGAACTGCATCACGGTTTCGTTACGATGATTCCGCCGCCGCATCGGGTAGCCAAAGTTGAAGATGATAATCGCGATGAATAGTGCGAGGGCCAATACGTATGGTGCCAAAGCGGCGCCGTAATTCGCGACCTTCGTAAACCGTATCTGCTTGTCGGTTGCAGGGTTAGCAAACATTTTGGCGGTTAGCGGCGTGAGGTGGGCCTGACTAATTTGCAGGGCACCATCCTTCAGCCCGGTGGTGAGCTGACCTGAACCATCATTAAGGCGGTTAATACCGTCCATCAACGTTGGTAGGCTGGCGTTCAGTGTGCTCAGCCCACCAGCCAGCTGACTAGCACCACTCTTCAAAGCGGGAGAGTTGCTGTTCAGCAGTTGGCTACCGTCGTAAAGCTGTTGTACGCCTGACCGTAATGTTGGTACGGCTGCGTTCAGTTGGTCGGCACCATCGCGCAATTTGCCGGAGTTAGCTTTAAGCTGCTGGGTGCCGTCGTACAGTTGCTTGACCCCGGAGGCCAATGTTGGCGCAGCGGCGTTCAACTGCCCGGCACCGTCGCGGAGCTTGGCGGAGTTAGCGTGGAGCTGTTGCGTGCCGTCGTACAACTGGGTGACGGCACTGGCGAGACTGGTGGTCTGGTGACCCTGCTCGTCAACACCCACGTTCACAGCATTGTTCAGCTTAACCAAACCGTCGCGGAGCTGGGTGACGCCGGCAGTCAGGCTGGTCGTCGTACTGCCATCAGCAGCAACGCCCACGTTGACGGCGTTGTTCAACTTGTTCAGGCCGTCCTTCAACTGGGACACGGCACTCGCGTACGTTGGGTGGCCGCTGACGTCAGCGTGGTTTAACTCGTTGTCCATGGTTTCCAGGTTATCAGCAAATTTCTGGATGGCGACCTTCAGCCCCTTGGGGTCGCCTACAGCGTCGGTGTCCGTCCGCTGGATGCTGTTTTTGGCAAAGCTGAGGTAGCCCTTAGTGGTGTTGTAGGCCGTATCCTTAGCGTCTTTGGCACCGGTGTAGCTGGCTTCAAACTTACTCAAAGCCGCCTGGGCGTCGGCGTCACCGGACTTAGCTACCGCCGCCTTGAGGCTAGCTAGGTCGTTATCAGCCGTGGTGGTGGCAGTTTTTTGCAGCTTCTCAAAGTGAATTAGCGGGTAGACTTTGTCGGTGCCGGCCGGGAGACCGAGATCGCTGGTGGTGATGCCTTTTGGTGTCAGGATAGTCGCAACGGGTAGCCCGATATCAAAGGTCTGGAACGCGGAACTAATCAACGTGTTTTGGTCAGAGATGGCCTGTAGTAACTTGGTCATCTTGTTGTGTAACGTGGCGACGCCGTCGGGCAGGTTGACCTGGTCATCCCCCAATTTGGCCTGAATGGTGTAGTGGTCCAGGTCGTTAATACCGGTGAGTAGGGCCTTAGTACCCGAACTCAAAGTAGAGTTGTCACTCGATTCCGGCACGACACTGGTATACATTTGGTTGATGCCGTCAGTCAGTTGCTGGACGCCGCCGGTAAGTTGCGGGGCGTTGGCGTTAATCTGTTGGATACCGTCGGCCACCTGGTCCGTGCCGCCGGTGTACTGGTTAACCCCGTCGGCCAGTTGACCAATGCCACTTTGCAGGGCCGGGGTGTTGCCGTAGAGTAGACTGATACCATCGGCCACCTGATCCGTGCCGTTAGTATACTGGTTGATCCCGTCATCGAGTTGGCCGACTCCAGCAGCCAACTCGGGTGTTTTGGCGTGCAGTTGCCCGAGCCCGTCCGCTACCCGACCAACGCCATCCGTGTATTGGTTGATGCCGCTGGCGAGCTGGCCGGAGCCAGCGGTTAGTTGCTGAACCCCGCTCGGCATCGCCGCGGTTTTGGCCTTCATTTGCCCCAGGCCATCGCTAATCTGGGTTGAACCGTCAGCGGCTTTGCCCAGTTGCTTGCCAATACCGTGCATTTGGTCGATAAACGACTGGGCGTAGGTTTGGGTGACCTTGGCCTGAATTTGGCTGTTCAGTTTGTCACTACCAACCTGACTCATTACTTCACTAATATAGTTGAGTGAGCCGTTGGTCTTATAGGTAAAGTGCATTTGTTGCGGCTGCTTATCCAGCACCGTCGCCGCGTCGCGCGAAAAGTTGCGCGGGAAGGTGATTACGGCGTAGTACTTATTGTTTTTCAGCCCGCGGGCCGCTTCCTGGGCGGAGGTGATGTGCCAGCCTAGCTGGTGGTCCTTCCGTAACTTGGCGACGGTTTGTTCACCAACGTTGACGGTTTGCCCCTGTAGCTTGGTCGGTTCATCGAGGTTGACGACCGCGATGGGCACCTTGCCCGTGTTACCGTACGGGTCCCAAGCAGAGGTGAGGAAGAAAAACGAGTAGGTGATTGGAATCAAAATGGTGGCGACCATCAGCCAGATGACGCCGCGATTGCGTATGATGTGCTGCAGCTCGGATTTAAGCAAAGTGGGGTACTCTCCTTCATGGTTGTTGTTGGGGTGACACATTTAAATAACGCGCATCGTTATTTAAAACACATGACGATTAATTGAGCCCAGAACGTTAATACGTGTGCCTGACCTGCAAATGCATGGTCGACCCAAACATTACAAATTGCGTATAGCCTATGAAGGTAGTTTACATGGGATTTGGGTGTCTTGACTACGGTACGAGTGTCACGGATAACCGAACTAATTCTACGCACGCAACCGCTTACTATAGTAGAATAGGTGTATTACCAATACGGGGGTACGCAACATGTCAGACCGGTTACCACAGCAGCTGCAAGAATTACTGTCCGCCGAGAGTGTGTTCCAGGCGGTTCAGGATGGCGCAACCAAGCGTCTACTGGCCAATTTAACCAAAGCCGAACGGGAAGCGTTACTGACCGCGATTCCCAAGATCCTGCTGGCGGCAGACAGCAAGCCAGACGCTGCCGGCAAAGTGGATGTGGAACAGATGATCCACGACTCGCATAACTTGCACCGTGACTACGACTTGCTTAGCGAGTTTGGCCGCATCTTTGAATCTCGCCGCAAAAAAAGGTAGCCGCAAGCGGCTACCGTAAGTTGGTGTGCGGATGTGGCTGGCTGGCAACGTTACCCGCAATGACGCGGGTACGGTGCCGCTGTGCCGGGCGCGGGGTGCGTTGTGGTTCGGCGGCCGGCAATGGTCGCGGTTCCTGGGGCAAGTCCGCGGGGGCTTCGACAAACGTGATCTTGGCGTGCACCCGCTGAATGAGCATGACGGTGGCGGCGCCCGCGATGAAGGCTAGTGCTGTGGCGGTTTTAGACATGGCTTTTCCTCCCTCTGTGACAATTGTTACTATTATTTTAACATGGTGTGCACCCCGTGGTGTACGCGGTAAAATGGTGTACAGGATGGTCGAACAAATGGTCGTTCTGCGCTATACTAAAGTAAGGTGCTGTGAGCGGTTACCAATCACGGCCGGTCTATTGTTCGTGCGGCGTAATGCCGTGCACCTTTGACCCAAAAAAATGGAGGTTGCTGTAATGACGGAATATTCTACACCCGAGTACTTTGCAAAGATGACTCGGTACTGGCAGGCTGCCAACTACTTGTCTGTCGGCCAGTTGTACCTGAAGGACAACCCATTGCTCAAACGGACCATCGTGGCTACGGACGTTAAGGTTCACCCAATCGGCCACTGGGGCACGATTGCGGGGCAGAACTTTATCTACACCCACTTAAATCGTGTCATTAACAAATACAATCTAAACATGTTCTACATTGAAGGCCCAGGTCATGGTGGCCAGGTCATGGTCTCCAATTCATACTTGGACGGCACTTACACTGAGGACTATCCTGAGGTAACCCAGGACCAGCAGGGGATGCAGAAACTGTTCAAGCAGTTTAGTTTTCCTGGTGGGGTGGCGAGTCATGCCAGTGCGCAGACACCGGGATCAATGCATGAAGGTGGCGAATTAGGCTACTCCCTCAGTCACGGCGTTGGTGCTATCCTGGATAACCCGGACGAGATTGCGGCCGTTGTTATTGGCGATGGCGAAAGTGAAACTGGCCCGCTCGCTGCTAGCTGGTTTAGCAACACGTTCATTAACCCGATTAATGATGGTGCGGTACTGCCAATTATTCACATGAACGGGTTTAAGATTAGTAACCCGACCATCTTGTCGCGTAAGTCCGATGAAGACGTACGGAAGTACCTGGAAGGCGCAGGCTGGGCACCCATCTTTGTTGAGGGTGACGACCCAGAAAAGCTCAATCCAGAAATGGCACGGGCCCTGGACGAGGCGGTGGAGAGTATTCGTGCCATCCAGCAGAATGCTCGCGAGACCGGCAATGCTGGTCAGCCACACTGGCCAGTGGTCGTCTTCCGTTCGCCAAAGGGCTGGACGGGCCCGAAGGAGTGGGATGATGACCCCATTGAGGGCTCATTCCGCGCACACCAAATCCCGATTCCCGTCACCTCTGAGGACATGACTCACGTTGACGCGCTGACCTCATGGCTAAAATCGTACCATCCTGAAGAACAGTTTGATGCTGCAGGGCATTTGGTACCGGAACTGCAAGCGTTGTTGCCGGACCACGACCACTTGATGGCGGCCAACCCGATTACTAACGGGGGCCTGTCGCCACAGCCGTTGAAGTTGCCCGACTTTAAGAAGTACGCTTTGGACAACTCGAAGCCTGGCCGTTTAACCAAGCAAGACATGATTGTTTGGTCTGACTACCTGCGCGATTTGATTAAGCTGAACCCGACGAACTTCCGCGTCTTTGGTCCGGACGAAACGATGAGCAACCGGTTGTACGGCTTGTTTGAAGAGACCGCGCGGCAGTGGCTTGAACCAATTGACGAACACACGGACGAAAAGCTGGCGACCTCTGGCCGGATTATTGACTCGCAACTTTCTGAGCACCAGAGCGAAGGCTTCCTGGAAGGCTACACGCTGACCGGACGTCACGGCCTCTTTACTAGTTATGAAGCCTTTCTGCGGGTCGTGGACTCCATGCTGACGCAGTACTTCAAGTGGGTTCGTGAGGCCAGTGAGCAGCCATGGCGGCGTCACTACCCATCATTGAACGTGGTTGCAACTTCGACCAGCTTCCAGCAGGATCACAACGGGTACACGCACCAGGATCCAGGGATTCTGACGCACCTGGCAGAAAAGAAGCCTGAATTTATCCGGGAATACTTGCCAGCGGACGCGAACTCACTGCTTGCTTTGTCACCAAAGCTGTTTAGTAGTTCCGAAACGGTTAACTTGCTGGTGACCTCTAAGCAGCCACGGCCACAGTTCTACAGTATCGAAGAGGCCCAACGCCTCGCTGATGCCGGGATGGGCCGGATTGATTGGGCCAGCACCGACGATGATGGCGCACCAGAGGTAGTGATTGCTGCTGCTGGGACTGAACCGAACATGGAAAGTTTGGCTGCCATTGACCTGCTACGGGTTACGTTCCCGAACATGCGGATCCGGTTCATTAACGTCATCGACCTGCTTAAGCTCCGGCGGCCGGAGCAAGATCCTCGTGGCTTGACCGACGCTGCGTTTGACGACCTGTTCACGGTGGATAAGCCCGTCATCTTTGCCTTCCATGGCTATGAAGGACTCATTCGCGACATGTGGTTCGGCCGGCACAACCAGAACCTGCGTATCCACGGCTACCGTGAAGACGGTGATATTACTACGCCGTTCGACATGCGGGTACTGAACGAACTTGACCGTTACCACCTGGCCAAGGATGTGATTGAGGCCGTTGGCGGGTACGGCGACGAGGGCAAAGCCTTCATCGACCGGATGGACGCCACGCTGAAGTACCACAATGACTACATTCGCCGCGAAGGGGACGATATTCCCGAAGTACGCGAATGGCAGTGGACGCCAGTGAAATAGACTATGCTCAATTAACGTTGGCTATGCACATTGGGGCTGTGACATTGGTTACGGCTCCTTTGCGTATCCCGGGGGTTGATTAGCACCGAACGGGGCCATTGTTTAGAATTATTGCGGGTAGTTGACCTTTGATATTTGTCGTTCCTGTGCGATACTGATAACAAGAAAAGTGGCCGCCGCTGGTTAAGTGACCGCTGTTGAACGTGGTTCCCAATGAACGAATGGAGCACCAATTTATGAAAGTAGTTGTGATTGGTTGTACCCATGCAGGTACGGCCGCGGTCCAGGAAATACTCAACCGCGATCCCGAGACGGAGGTGGCGGTATATGAGCGCAACGCGGATATCTCCTTTTTGTCGTGCGGTATTTACCTCTACCTAGGTGGGGTTGTCCGCGACCTACACGACGTTTTTTATGCTACCGGGCCTGAGGTTGAGGCGATGGGACTGCACGTGGGCGTACATTTACGGCATGACGTCACGCTAGTTGATGCCAAGCGCAAAGTAGTGGAGGTTCAGGACCTCGAAACTGGCGAGAAGTTCAGCGATACCTACGACAAGCTGATTG
The DNA here is from genome assembly GCF_001591865.1 of Lacticaseibacillus pantheris DSM 15945 = JCM 12539 = NBRC 106106. Lineage (NCBI taxonomy): Bacteria > Bacillati > Bacillota > Bacilli > Lactobacillales > Lactobacillaceae > Lacticaseibacillus > Lacticaseibacillus pantheris. The sequence goes on along the minus strand of NZ_BCVS01000010.1, from coordinate 3,489 downwards.
TCACCACTGGTTCGTACCCAGTGGCTTCACCTATCCGCGGCGTGAACGTCGAGAACGTCTTTTTGTGCAAAAACTTCAAGGATGCCCAGGCAATCAAAGCTGCCTCTGACCAGGCTAAGCGGATTGCGGTTGTTGGCGGCGGGTACATCGGCGTCGAGATTGCCAGCTCCTTTGCCCAACAGGGCCGCCATGACGTGCTGCTGATTAATGGCCGCCACGGACTGCTGAGTCATTACGTTGACCGCGGGTTGGCGAGTCGAATCGGGGATGACCTGCGGAACCACGGGGTTGACCTACATGATGGCGAACACGTGCTGGAATTTGACGGGGATGGCGATGGCCGGGTGTTTATCCGTACCGATAAGGGCGAGATTGAAACCGACATTGTGATTCTATGCGTCGGGTTTCAACCCATGACGGAGTTGGTTGCCGGTATGGTGGACCTGGACCGCAGTCAGGCCATCATCGTGAACGACCAGATGCAAAGTAGCGACCCGGACATTTACGCGGCGGGCGACTCGACCGTGGTGCGGTTTAACCCCACGGGTCAGTATGCCTACGCCCCTTTGGCTACCAACGCCGTACGTCAGGGCAAGATTGCGGGAGCAAACATTATTAATCCCGGCAGCATCCACTACATGGGTACGCAATCCACTAGCGCGCTAAGCATTCTGGAGCACAACATGGCGACCAGCGGCCTGACCTACAGCCGGGCCCGTAAGTATTTTGACGACGTTGATTTTGTTGAATTTAGGGATAATTATCGTCCGGAATTTATGCCGACGACGACGCCGATTGAGGGTACGCTGGTATTTCGGCGGTCAACCCGGCAGATTCTCGGCGGGCAATTTTACAGCAAGCTGGATATCTCGATGTGCGCAAACGTCATTTCGGTAATGATCCAAAATAAGAATACCGTGGACGATTTGGGGTATGTGGATATGTTGTTCAACCCCAACTTTGACCGTCCGTGGAACTACATGAATTTGTTGGGTCAAGCCGCAATCAATAAGCTTGACCAACCGCAATAGACACGCACTCTGGGAGGAAGACTCATGAACGCATGGAACCTGATCGGTGTGGCGGCGTGGATTATTCTCGTCGCTTACCTCATCTTTATCGTGATTAACATTCGCCAGCGGCACCTCAAGATGATTGTGGTACACGGCAAGCACCGCTCCGGGCGGACCATACTGCTGGACCTTGTAGAGGTGATTGTTTTCTGCGCTGCGTTGTACGGCTTGGTTTATGCGGCCTGGCTGCGGCCAACTAACTTTACGAATAAGGCAGAGGCCACGGTGACCTACCAGTACCAACCGTTGGTATTGCAGACGGATGATAAGCACTCGTATTACGCTGAGGTTCGTTCGGGTGCGGGGAAGAATTCGTTGATGCACTACACGTATTGGGTGGAGAACGCTAAGGTTGAGGTTAACAGCAATGACGCAACCGTTTCTAACGGCAGTAGTATTCTGAACATGCAGGCTTCCCACTTCCCGTGGAACGCCAAGAAGCTAACCTCGATGGATCAGCAAACGGACAAGGCATTTGTGGCGACGATTAAGGCCAAGTACAAAGGCAACTTTTTGAACGGCCTGGGTCTTCGTGCCGGTAAGGTGGGGGACACCTTCTCGTTGATTCGGGTGCCAAGTGATGACTTTACGACCATTGTACCGTTGAACGACGGCAAATAGATTTTGAAGTAGTGACTGTACGCTGCCGGCAAAATCAGTGGCTACGGAAAAACGATGAACATCGACGCCGGCCGGCTTCTGACCGGGCGGCGTTATGGTGAGAAGCCAGCCTACAGACGTGGACCACAATGCGGCTCCCTGTGCCGAACCCAATACGACCGATATTCCTAAATTAGGGAATATCGGTCGTATTACGTTAGTGCTCGGATCTACCGCATTGTGGTCCACTCTCTTGTTGTTCTTTGACTAATTCATAAATTTTGGCGGACGGAATGTCCGGTGGTGCGCTTTGTAGGATAATAAACGTAAAGAATATTAGTCGCAGGCTGGGCGCGACGTACAAAAGGAGAAATTAGTATGGCTTTGAGCATTATCATTGTAATCTGGCTCCTGCTGGCGATTATGTCCGGTTGGCGTCAGGGCCTGGCAATTACGGTTATTTCGATGGTGGGTAACGTTATTTTGTGGGTGATTGCCATTGCGGCGTACCAACCGCTGGCCGTCAAGTTTGGCGGGGCGGATGTTGGGTTCGTCGGCAAAATCGTCACGTTTATACTCATTATCGTGTTGGGTAAGCTGTTGATTCACTGGTTGGCTCGCATGTCACGGCACGTGACGTGGATTCCGGTCATTAAGCAGGCGAACAGCTTGGGCGGTGCGATCGTGGCGGTCATTTTCAATTACATTGCCATATTCATCGTGCTGTCGTTATTGTTATTGGTGCAAAATACGTGGATGACTTCGCAGTATGCGGAGTCGGCGCCGGCACAGTTTATTATCACGAACTCGCCGCTACTGAATAGTAATAAGTTTCAAAACTGGTTGGGGACGAGCAACAACCAGGATAACAATAGCGATACTAACGGTACGGACAATACGGATACGACGGATAGTTCAAGCAGTAGTTATTAGGACAAAGTAAAGGGACACAGTAATGTTACTGTGTCCCCCAGGGCGTCGGTTACTGGGCGCCCTTATTGAACCAAATACCTGTCGCAAAGATGGTGTGCACACCAGACGGGTCCACGCACCCGTCGTACGCTAGGTGGTCGGTTGATTCTGTGGCGGATCAACGGCGGGGAGGCGGTGTGACAGTTGTAATCCGGTGTTCATTTCCCCATATTGAACCAAAAGTCTGGATTCGTTGTAATCACTGAGCACGTCTGCGGCCATACGGGCTAACTCGGTGGTGATCCCGGCACTCACTGAGGCATCCCGTAGTAGCACGATTGCTCGTCTAATCATGTTGTATTCCCGCAGTTGGCGTAACGCGCGGTGGTAGTGATCAACGGTAATCCGTTTAACTTGTAATGTTGCGGCATCCATAGTCGCACCCCCTATCCCGGTATTGTTATCCTTAACCACGACCACAGTGTAAATGTAATTGGTGGGTAATGCATCAAAAAACTGTTATTTTTCCGATATTTGACTATTTTTGTTTAGAGGGCAAAGCAAGGCGGTTAGAAAGCAGAGCATAAGTGGCTCTAACCGAAAGGCCCGGTTTTGGCCTTTTGGTTAGAGCTGCTTATGTGTCGCTGTCTGCCTTGCTTTGCCCGTTTCAATACCTGACACTAACGGCAGAGCGTAGTAGCTTTCCCGCCACGGGCGACGTTGAGAACTGCATCTCGTCCAACTAACAATCGTTCATCGAACTGACAGGTGTCGTCAAAATGGTGGTGTGTTGGAACATCGGGTCCGGAAACGTAGTTGTCACCATGTAGCGTGAGGCCGCGTCGGTCAGGTTGGTGAGCGGAGGCGTGTGGGGTCGGAATGGTAACCACTGCCGGGGTGTAAC
>NZ_BCVS01000009.1:0-34967 GCF_001591865.1 Lacticaseibacillus pantheris DSM 15945 = JCM 12539 = NBRC 106106 | reverse complement strand
AACCTCCACCACCACACCAGTACGACCAACGGCGGATGTCAATCGTTACAATGAATAGATAAGTTTGATATAACGTTAAAATAGCGTGGCCATCCATGCCCGTCACGGTGTGAAGTTAGACTGTCAATTTTGACAACGTGCCTCGAAGTCCCGCCGTATTCCCCGTGCAGGAAGTGTTCACGCGATTGTTCACTCAAACTACGGTGTTTTCCGACATTACACATATAATGGGAAACAGCGGGAGGACTTTGGGTCTGGGTGTCGTGACTGTAGAGGTTGTGGACACAGTAGCGTGAGGCCGCGTCGGTCGGACTGGTGAGCGGAGGCGTGTGGGGTCTGAATGGTAGCTACTGCCACCATGTATTGGGAACCCGTGGGCGGGGTTTGGGGCGTAGGACACGTAAGCCGCAACCCCAAACCCCGCCCACGCGTTCGCACCCACCAATCCTTCGCCCTAGCAGTGGTTACCATGGAGCGTCCCACGAAAGCCGCAGCTCACCGGTCCGGCCTACGCTGCCGTCCGCTGCTGCCGTCCGCTATATTAACGTTCAGTCGTTATTGTTGCATTTCGCTATTGCGCTTACTTGCGGACGTGCTAAAATATTAGGGTAAGTTATGGGCCCATAGCTCAGTTGGGAGAGCGCCTGCTTCGCATGTAGGAGGTCGACGGTTCAAGTCCGTTTGGGTCCATTATGAGGTATGCGTTTATTATCCCGCCACCACAATTCGTTGCATGAATTGTGGTGGCGGGATTTTTTGATTTACCGCTAACCATGGTGAACGGCTGTAACGCCTACTCAGTCATGACACCCTCAAAAAGGCCGATTGACTGCGATGGCCGATTGACAGATATCATGACCGGTGATTGCCTGAACGGGGATATGCGTGCACGCTGTAGCCGTTGCTACCACAAGCCTTTGAGTGATTATAGACCTAGTTTGATGACGAAGAACAGATCAATTATTGGTCATTAATCATGGTTCGACATCCACCAATTCACGCAAAAACGTCGTCCTGTTTCAACTGTTACGCATAAGCGTAAATCGTTTGACTTTCAAACTACCAGAAATTATATTGGTCACATTCAACGCAAACGGTTCGACATTCAAACTAATTTACGTTGATACATCTTACGCACGGGGACGTGACTTGTCGTTGTCCCCTCCGTATTGGCGGTGGGGTGACTAGCCACGATGACGGTTAGGTTATCCCCGTAGACCCAAGGAGGTTAGAATTTTTTGGCAGTAATGGATGCACAAACAATTATGCAGTTGATTCCCAACCGGTACCCCATCCTGTTTATGGATCATGTGGATGAGCTTAATCCCGGGGAATCGATTATTGCGACCAAGAACGTCACAATTAACGAGCAGTTTTTCCAGGGGCATTTTCCTGGCAATCCTGTGATGCCTGGTGTGTTGATCATCGAATCGCTGGCTCAGGCCGCGTCGATTCTGATTCTCAAGTCACCAGAATTCGCTGGGCAAACGGCGTACTTAGGCGCTATTTCGTCCGCAAAGTTTCATCAGATTGTTCGCCCAGGTGACGTGCTTAAACTGCACGTTGAATTTACTAAGCGGCGTAATAACATGGGAGTGGTGCACACGTACGCAATGGTCGGTGACAACGTCGCCGCCAAGGCCGAATTAACCTTTATCGTGTCACCAAATACGGAAGGGGCCGCGGCCACTCCTAGTTGAGGATGGAAAATGGGATGCCAGAACTAAGTAAGCAGGATTTTAACGTTATTAACGATGCGTTGGTCAACGTATATGACCACATCATGCGCATTGAGGAGCAGTCGTTGCGTGCCAGCACGTTTAAGGACGTATCGGTGAAGGATATTCATCTAATTCACGCCATTTCACTACACGGACACAAGAGTAGTACTGAGGTTGCACAGGAGTTGCACCTGACTAAGGGCACGCTGTCAACCAACGTGAAGGGACTTGTGCGCAAAGGATACGTGCAACGGGTTCCGGATCGCCACGATGGTCGGGTTCAGCACTTGGAACTCACTAATCGGGGTAAACTACTTTACCGAGCGCATGATGCCTTTCATCGGCAAATCGTTAAGAGCTTCTTACACGGGATGGATACCCAAGAAGTGGGACTAATTAAGCACGCACTTCAAAACCTGGAGCAATTTTTAACGACAGCAAGTAAGTAGGTGCAACCATATGGGTTTTGCAATAATCGGTTCGGCGTTGGCTACACCTGACCAGGTGGTAACCAATGACGACCTGACGCAGTTTATGACCACCAGTGACGAGTGGATTAGGCAACGGACGGGCATTGAGCGCCGGCACGTTGTCCAAACGGAAACAACCGAAAGTTTAGCTACGGACGTCGCCCACCAGCTGTTGCGCAAAAGTGGAATCACAGCTGATGAGTTGGACCTTATCCTGGTCGCGACTATGTCACCGACGTACACCATGCCGAGTGTGGCAGCAACGGTAGCGGGTGCCATTGGCGCCCACAACGTAATGAGTCTCGATATTGGTTCGGCGTGCACAGGCTTCGTGGCGGCATTATCGGCCGCCCGTGGACTGGCGACGGTCCGTAATGACCGCTACGTGATGGTCATTGGTGCCGAAGTACTGAGTAAGATTTTGGACTGGCACGACCGGTCGACGGCAATCTTGTTTGGTGATGGTGCCGGCGGGGTGCTGCTGGACATGCAGTCCGCACACGGAGCGTATTTAGGCGAACGGTTCATCACGCAGGGACAGGACGGCCAGAAGCTCACCGCTGGATTGACCGGTAATCACAGCCCCTTCGCGGTCCCAATTGACGGTGACCCTTACTTCAGAATGGATGGCCACGCCGTTTATAACTTTGTGGTGAAAACCGCCCCGGATCTTATTACGGCATTGTTAGCACAGACCCACACGGACATTACGGATGTGGACGTGGTGGTATTTCACCAGGCCAACCAGCGTATGGTGGAACAACTGGCTAATAAGGTGGGGCTCACCGCCGCCCAGTATCCGTTCAACATGGATGAGTACGGTAACACAGCGGGGGCCAGTGAGCCCATATTATTCGCTGAACTAGTTGCCAGTGGCCGTATTCGGCCCGGTGACAAGGTACTATTTTGTGCATTTGGTGGCGGGTTAACCGCCGGCGCTGCGCTGATTGAATACTAACGCATAGACAAAAAAAGGAGAAACTACGATGACTAAAGAAGAAATTATTACGAAGATTTTGGCACTGGTTAAGGCAGACGATGGCATTGAGGGCGATAACGTCACCCCAACCATGTCGTTTAAGAACGATTTGAACCTGGATAGCCTGGATGTCTTTGAACTAGTAAACGAAATTGAAGACGAGTTTGAGATTGAAATTGATACCGATGAAACTATCGACACCATCGATGATTTGGCGACGTACGTACAGGGCAAGCTCGCTGCCAAGACACAGGCGTAGGTAGCGTCATGACGGTAGGGTATTTATTTGCCGGCCAGGGGCAACAAACCGCCCAAATGGGGCAGGACCTGTACCAGCAAGAAGCAGTTTACCGTGACGTAGTGAACGAAGCGGCGGACGCCCTGGCGGTTGATTTGAGGAATCCCGTAGTATTTGGGGCCCCGCAAAACGCCCAGGTCGCTATCTACACGATGAGTGTGGGGATTGCCCGCGTGTTAGCACAGGAACTGCCTGTACCAGCCGGAATGCTGGGGCTGAGTCTGGGTGAATACGCGGCGTTGACAGCAGCCGGTAGTTTAACGCTGGCGGATGGTGTCCAGCTCGTCGCGGATCGCGCCCGGTATATGGCGGCAGCTGGTCAAGCCGTGCCGGGTAAGATGGCTGCGGTGATGACGGACCGGCAGGATGAAGTGCGCCGGTTAGTGCAGACTATCGACGGAGTGTACGTAGCCAACAACAACACGGCAAGCCAACTGGTTGTTGGTGGCCGCGAGGAAGCCGTGGATACGCTCGTTGCCCAGCTAAAGCAGCAGGGTATTAAGCGCGCCATGACCCTCAAAGTGGTTGCCTCACACACACCGTTGATGCAACCAGCCGCTGAACAACTAGCCAATCGGTTGGCGTCAGTCCCATTCGGGCCCACTACCGTACCGGTCATTAGTAACACCACGGTTCAACCGTTTGTGGCGGGCACGGTCAAGGGGACTTTGGTTCGTCAACTGACTAACCCCACGCATTTTGGGGCGGGATTGCAGGCTTTGAGCTCCCTAGGTGTAGACCGATTCGTCGAGGTTGGCCCCGGTCATACTTTGAGTAGTTTTGTAAAGCAGACGCTGCCGAATGCGGAACGTTATCACGTGAGCGACATAGCATCGCTCAACGAGGTGCGGGGTGCATTGGTAGCCAAGTCATAGTGAGGCGGTAATTACTAATGGAAACAGGCGTGGTACTAGTAACTGGTGGTGGACGCGGGATTGGCCGGGCTATAGCGGAGCGGTTGGCCCGTGATGGGTACACCGTTGCGGTCACCATTCGTCGAGCTTTGACGGATGATGTGCAGACCAACTTTGATGCGCTAGGCATCCGTACGGTCCGCGGTGATGTCACTAACGCGGATGAGGCGCAACAAATGGTGGTGGATAGTTGCCACCCCGATGAACAATTACTGGCGTTGGTTAATAATGCGGGTATTACGCGGGACGCGTTACTCACCAGGATGAAAGTAGACGACTTTACGGCCGTCCTGAACACTAACCTCGTTGGGGCATTCAACATGACCAAGCCAGCTTTGCGCGTGATGCAAAAGCAACGCCACGGTAGCATTATCGATATTAGTAGTGTGGTCGGGCTGGTCGGTAACGTTGGCCAGGCCAATTACGCTGCCAGCAAGGCGGGGCTCATTGGCCTGATGAAAACTACAGCCAAGGAGGGTGCACTGCGGAACGTGCGCTGTAACGCGGTGGCGCCAGGCATGGTTGCCACGCAAATGACCGAGTCGTTAAGTGCAAAGGTGACGCAACGGTTACAGGACAGCATTCCGCTTAAACGCTTTGCTGAGCCGGATGAGGTGGCTGACGTGGTCGCATTTTTATTGGGCAACCAATACATTACTGGCCAGGTTATCACCGTTGATGGTGGGCTCACGTTATAGGAGGCATTGAATGAAACGAGTAGTAATAACTGGCATGGGGGCCGTCACGCCTTTAGGTAACACAACCAGGGAATTCCTGGATGGTGTTCATAAAGGTAAGGTCGGTATTGGCCCCATCACAAAGTTTGACGCCGACACCGGCGTGACCGTTGCCGGCGAGGTGCGTGACTTTGATCCCACCGTGTGGATGTCGGCTAAGACGGCTAAGCGGATGGACCTCTTTTCGCAGTATGCACTCTACAGCGCGACGGAAGCCATGACTATGGCTGGATTAGTGGATGGCGGTGTGGACCCGCTGGAACTGGGCGTAATTTACGGCTCGGGGATTGGTGGCCTCGGTACCATCGAACAGCAGGTCATTAAGATGCACGACAAGGGGCCCAAACGGGTGTCGCCTTTGTTCGTTTCCAATTCGATTATTAACATGGCGGCGGGTAACCTGTCCATCCAGTTTAACGCGCAAAATGTCAGCCAGGCGGTCGTGACGGCGTGTGCCTCCGCGACTAACGCAATTGGCAACGCCTTTGATGCCATCCGCCTGGGTCGCGCCCAAGTGATGATTACCGGTGGCGCGGAAGCATCGGTCAACGAAATCGGTATCGCCGGGTTTGCCGCACTTACAGCCCTGTCCCGATCGACTGACCCGGAGCGGGCTTCAATGCCGTTTGACGCCAACCGTAACGGGTTCGTTATGGGCGAAGGCGCAGCCACGTTGGTGCTTGAGGAATTAGAACACGCCCAGGCACGCGGAGCCCAAATTTACGGTGAGGTCGTTGGTTATGGCAGTACCGCGGACGCGTACCACGTGACCGCCCCAGACCCATCCGGCGCAGGCGCAATTCGGGCGATGGCCCAGGCGGTGGATGAAGCTGGAATCGCGCCGGCCGACGTGGGGTACATTAACGCTCACGGCACGGCCACCATGGCGAACGACCAGGCGGAAAGTCGGGCAATTAAATCGTTGTTTGGTGATGCTGACGTCTTAGTTAGCAGCACCAAGGGTATGACTGGTCACCTGTTGGGTGCTGCCGGTGCAATCGAGGCAGTGGCGACAGTGGGTGCGCTTAACGGCGAGCTACCGGTGAACGTCGGCTGCTTTGACCAGGACCCTGAATGTGACGTGCACTTGGTCACACCAAGCAACCGGCAACGGCGGGTGGACTACGCTTTGAGTAATTCGTTTGGCTTTGGCGGGCACAATGCAGTGCTAGCGTTTAAACGATGGGGGGCGTAACCCGATGCAAGAAGAAGAAATTGAGCGTTTGGTGGACCGCTTTGAACGGTCGTCGCTTGACCACCTACAGATTACTGATGACAACTTCAAGTTGGTGTTAAGTAAGCCAGGGGCGGCCCCGGCGCCGGTTAGTACGCCGCCGACCAGTAGCGGCCCGGTTGCGGAGCCGGCCACTGCAGACGGCGGGCCGTTACCGGTATCCGCCAACACCACATCGGTTACGGCACCGCTAGTGGGGGTAGTCTACTTTGCACCCCAACCGGATCAGCCGGTATTTAAACAGGTTGGTGACCCAGTAGCAGCGGGTGAGGTCGTGTGCCTGATTGAGGCCATGAAGATGGTGAACGAGGTTAAGGCCCCCGTTGGTGGGGTGCTGAAGGCCGTGCTGGTTGATGACGGCACGCTGGTTGAGTACGATCAGCCACTGATGCAGATTGAGCAGGTGTAGTTGCATGGACATCACGACAGTTATTCCGCAACGGCCGCCATTCCTCTTTGTTGACCAAGTTAGGGCGGTCACCCCTGGCGTAAGCGCGGTGACCCGCAAGATGGTGACCGTTGACGAGTGGTTTTTCGCGGGCAAAGCTGGTGACCACCAGTTATCCGTGCCGGCGTTTGTACTCACAGAAATGACGGCTCAGACTGGTGCGCTGGCAATTTTGGCTGATCAGGAAGGCGATAAGAACGTTTTGTTCGGCGGTATCCGTTCCGCCGAAATTCTCGCCCCGGTATTAACAGGCGACGAGCTAGTCTGTGCGGTTGAGCTACTCAAAATGCGTGGGCCCATTGGTGTGGGTGCGGGGACTTTGACGGTGCGTGATCAAGTGGTGTACCGGGCTACTTTGGTGTTTGCCGTTGTGGATGCAAAGGAGCGGTGATTATGTTTAAAAAGGTACTCGTTGCCAACCGCGGGGAGATTGCGGTGCAGATTATCCGCAACCTTCGGGAATTAGGTTTACGTTCCGTCGCGGTCTATTCGACGGCCGATCGGGATGCCTACTTTACGCAGATTGCGGACGAGGCGGTGTGCATCGGTGGACCGTTGCCGGCAGACTCCTACCTGAATATGAAGGAAATTATTAGTACTGCTTGTTTAACCGGTAGTGACGCGATTCACCCGGGATACGGCTTTTTATCCGAAAATGCGCAGTTTGCGCAAATGTGTGCCGAGTGTGACCTGACGTTTATTGGCCCGGCCAGTAACGTGATCGAGCAAATGGGTGATAAGGCGAGTGCGCGTGCGGTGATGAAGGCGGCTGGTGTACCGGTTATTCCGGGCAGTAGTGCGGTGCTCAGTGATGCTGAAAGTGCGGTCGCTGTAGCCACTGATTTGGGTTATCCCGTTATGCTGAAGGCCACTGCCGGTGGTGGTGGCAAGGGCATGCGGGTGGTAGCCAATGACGACGAGCTACGTAAGTGCTTTGATGACGTGCAGCGCGAGGCCAACCTGTCATTTGGGGCCGATAGTGTGTACATGGAAAAGGTCATCACGAACGCCAAGCATATTGAGATGCAGGTGATGGCGGACAGCTTCGGCCACGTGGTGTACTTTCCCGAGCGGGATTGCTCGTTACAACGTCACCACCAAAAGTTAATTGAGGAAAGTCCGAGTAGCATGGTTACTGCCGAGGAACGCGAACAATTGGGTGACCTCGTCATTAAGGCCTGCCACGCAATCGACTACCGGAATACGGGCACCTTTGAATTCCTAATGGATCGGGACCACCACTTTTACTTTATGGAAATGAACACCCGGCTCCAGGTTGAACACACGGTGACCGAAGAGGTGACTGGTGTGAACCTAATTGCCGCGCAAATTTTGGTGGCGGCAGGTAAACCGTTGCCGTGGACGCAGGACGATATTACAATCCGGCAGTACGCGCTTGAGTGCCGAATTAATGCGGAGAATCCGCGGGCGGGCTTCCTGCCGTCCGCGGGTAAAATTACCGCGCTGGTGTTACCCACCGGAACTCTGGGCGTGCGGATTGATACCAGTCTAGTCGGGCCCGCAACCATCGCTCCCTATTATGATTCCATGATTAGCAAAGTGATTGTGAGTGCTATGGACCGGCACCGGGCTCTACGCCGGATGGACCGGGTGCTGGGTGAGTTGAGGGTTGATGGTGTGGCTACTAACCAAGAATTTCTTGGCGACCTGGTGCACGCACCCGCCTTTGTGAATGACGACAGTACGATTGATTACGTTGAGACCGATTTTCTACCAAGGTGGTTGAAAGAACATGAGCAAATTTAACCAGAGTGACCGGCAGCAGTTGGCCGCCCGGATGGATAAAATTCCGGACAATCTGTACGTTAAGTGCCCCTTCTGCGGTGAGGTGTACTACCACGCCGAGTTGACCGTTTATGACGAGTGCCCGCTGTGCGGGTACGGTATGCGGATGGGTGCCTTGGAGCGCGTGGCGATGTTAACTGATGAGGCAACGGCGATTAATCCTGATTTGGTGGTTGATGCTGCAGTCACCGACGCAGCCTACCAGCAAAAGTTGGCGCGTGCCCAGGCCAACTCAGGCATCAAGGAGAGCGTCTGGACGGGGTGTGTCCGCATGGGTGGCTACCCGGCCGCACTTGGGGTGATGGACACCCACTTCATGATGGGGAGTCTGGGCCGGGTTGCTGGTGAAAAGCTGGCCCGCCTGTTTGAAGTGGCGACCACCCGCAAATTACCGGTGATTTTGTACACCGCTTCTGGCGGCGCCCGGATGCAGGAGGGTTTGTTCTCCCTGATGCAAATGGCAAAGGTGTCCCAGGCGGTGGCTGACCATGCGCGGGCCGGACTGTTGTACGCCGTGATGCTAACGGACCCCACTACGGGTGGTGTGACCGCCAGTTTTGCGATGGAGGCCGATATTACGTTGGCCGAACCGCATGCGCTCGTTGGCTTTACCGGCCGGCGAGTGATTCAACAGACCCTACACGTTGATCCACCACGCGACTTTCAGCGCGCAGAAACGCTGCTCCACAACGGGTTTGTGGATGCAATTGTGCCCCGATCCGAGCAGAAGGCGTACTTGGTGGACCTGCTGCGGATGCACCAGTTAGCGGAGGTTAGACAATGAGTACAGCTTACGATGTGGTGCGTCAAGCCCGAAGCCAGGACAAAGCGAGCACTCCCTGGCTGATCGAACAGTTGGTGACGCACTTTCACGAATTTCATGGCGACCGGGAACACGGTGACGACCCCGCTATTATTGGGGGTGTCGGGTTTCTGGGTGACCAGGCGGTGACCGTGATTGGGACCAATAAGGGGCGAACGCTGGCCGAGTCGCAGGCGTGCCACTTTGGGTGTGCCACCCCAGAAGGTTACCGCAAGGCAATTCGGTTGATGCGGCAGGCAGCCAAATTTCGTCGGCCGGTGCTCAACCTCATCAACACCCCCGGAGCGTATCCGGGCGTTGAGGCGGAGTATCACGGTCAGGGGGATGCCATTGCTCAGTGTATTTTGACGGGGGTCAGCCTACCCGTGCCGACAATCAGCGTGATTGTAGGTGAGGCCGGTAGTGGTGGCGCGCTCGCCTTGGCGTGCGGAGACCAAACTTGGATGTTCGCGCAAAGTACTTACTCCATTCTGTCGCCGGAAGGGTATGCCTCGATTTTGTGGCGCGATGGTCAGCGCGCGGCTGAGGCGGCTGAACAAATGCGGCTGACGCCAGCAGAGATTTTGGCGGACGGTATTGTTGACCGCATCGTACCAGAAGTGACGGACGCTGCCGGCGCGAGCGGGTTGCGGGCCGAATTAATTGCCACCATGGCTGAATTAACGGCACTCCCAACGCAACAATTAATGAACGCACGACACCGCCGTTACCGCAGCTTTGGTACCGACGGACTCCAGGAACAGTGAACCAGAGAGGACAGGAAAGTAATGGATATTTTAAACGGTAAGACCGTCATCGTGATGGGGGTCGCCAACAAGAACAGTATCGCGTGGGGATGTGCGCAGGCCATTATGGCTAGTGGCGGCAAAGTCGTCCTCACGTACCAAAACGACCGTCTGCGCAAAAGCCTACTCCGTTTTGTTGACCCGGATCAGCCCATGGTGCAATGCGACGTGGCCGATGAGGGCAACATTGACGCGGCCTTCACTAGTATTCGTGAGCAATATGGTCCCGTCGACGGCCTCGTCCACGCAATTGCGTACGCCGATAAGGAAAGTTTGGAAAACGATGTCCTGCAAATCAGCAAGGCGGGGTACAACCTGGCTCAGGACATCAGTGCGTACTCGTTTTTGGCGGTCACGCGCAGCGCGGTGCGGCTTTTCCCCGAACTCCGTAGCGTGTTAACCCTGACCTACTTTGGGTCTACGCACGTGATTCCGAACTACAACATAATGGGGGTGGCCAAAGCCGCGTTGGAGGCCAACGTCCGTTATACCGCTAAGGAATTGGGCCCGCAGCACGTGCGGGTCAACGCCATTTCCGCGGGTGCGATCAAGACTTTGGCCGTCACCGGGGTTAAGAATCACGGTTCACTACTGAAGATGTCCCGTGAGGCCACGGTGGACGGCGAGTCGGTGACCCAGGAAGAAATCGGCAATACGGCGGCATTATTGCTCAGTGATATGTCCTCCGGTGTGACCGGTGATATTATTTACGTCGACAAGGGCGTGCACTTGATGTAGTATGCTGGCAGGTAGTATGGGGGACAATGATGGACGCAAAGGAACTCGGACAGTTTGTGGTGCCAACGGACGTCACTCCCGAGCGGCTGCCGGGTGTACTTGTTCAAGCGTGCTTGGATTTGATGGATCAGCGGCAGCGCTCATTGACAACTGACGGGGTGCTCCTGACGTGGATTGTATTGCAGTACGCCATCAACTTTGACCAGCCCGTTGTTCCCGGTATGACGCTGAATCTTTCCGGGTTGCCGTATCGGCGTGACCACCACGTTAGTTTACGAACGGTCTACGTGACGGACCAGCAACAACAGCGGGTCGTGACCATCCGGAGTGTTTGGGGTCTGCTCAACCAGTCGTCCCGCACGTTGACGCGTTTGGATGATGCCGCTCTGGGGTTGCCAGAAGGATTGCCGATTAGGCGTGTAGATCGCCTGCACTTCCCGCGGATTACCACCGCAATTGGTATTACGCGGCCGGTCGGGCTACGTCCGGACGATATTGACCATAATCAGCATCTGCACAATACCCGCTACTTTGATTTGGCGATGGGGATGTTGCCACCAGAACAATTTCAGTTGTATTGGTGTGAGCAGATTGACATCCGTTTTCGCCGCGAGATTGTTGCGGGCGACCAGCCGCGTATCATGACTGGTCGTGCAGATAGTACGGTGGTGGTGCAGCGCTTCTGCGTGGACGATAATAATGTGGCGGAGTTGGTCACGCGTTGGCGCCGACGTGATGGCAATGCGTAATACAGGCACAAAAAAATTCTGACTTTAGGTAGTCAGAATTTTTTGCGTTACCGTGGAAATTTTGGCTGTTTGGGAGTTCACTGACTCGGCGGAGTGATGACTTCCCACGTACCTTTGAATTGCCGTGGGTGGTGGTACGGCGTGCCTTTGTCTAGCTAGTATTCCTAAGGAAGCTGACAGAATTAACCTTAATTTTTTTGGAATTACTCACTTAGGTGGTTAATGGTACAACCAGCCATGTGGTCATCCAAGATACCGAGGGCTTCGAGAAACGATTGAATAATCGTGGGACCCACAAAGCGGAATCCAGCCTGCTTGAGGTCCTTACTGACACGTTCGGCGAGCGCGGTTTGCGCTGGTAGTTCCGCTTGGGTAGCGTACCGGTGGACGATGGGGTGGTTGTCCACGTAATGCCATAGCCAAGCGTTTAGTGTCCGGCCGTCGCTATGCCAAGCCTGAATAACGCGGGCGTTATTGATGGCGGCGTTAATCTTCAGCCGGTTGCGCACGATGCCGGCGTCGGCGCGCAGACGTTCGACGTCGCGGTCGTCGTAAGCCGCAACTTTGTCGACATCGAAATTATCAAAGGCACGCCGGAAATTAGTACGCTTATTGAGAATGGTTTGCCAGCTTAACCCGGCCTGCATGGATTCTAGGGTTAGTAGTTCAAAGGTTTCCCGTTCATCGGTGGTGGGTACACCCCACTCGTAGTCGTGGTAGTGTGTCATTAACGGGTTGGTATCGGTTGCCCAGTCACAGCGTGGCATGTAGTCAACTTCTTTCTTTATGGTGTTGGCCTTTAGTGTACACCAGGTGGTTATCGTTAGACATATTTTTAATGACATTTGTCATACGTAATTGATGACAATCGTGACTATTGCTGCCGTCTGAAAGTGCGTATTCTATGGGTATGGAGGCGAGCAAATGGCAAAGGCAATCAAGGTACAAAATTTATCGTTTAGTTACGGCGACTACCCAGTGTTGAATAATTTGAGTTTCGACGTTGACGCGGGTGCGATTATCGGTCTGATTGGTGTTAATGGCGCGGGTAAGACCACGCTCCTTAAACTATTACAGGGCGAACTAGCGGGAAACGGTGCAATTACAGTTCTAGGTCAGCACCAGGGTGACCCGCAAATCTATGCTGGGATTGGGGCAATGCCGCAGGGAGATTTACGGTTGCCTGGGGTAACGGTGAAGGAGTTACTGAATAATTTGCGCGCCGGTTATCCCCAGCAGGCCAATGTGGACCAGTTACTAGCGGACAATGGCCTAGCGACTTTGAGTAACCGCCGTATTAATCGATTATCGGGAGGGCAACTTCGGCGCGTGACGTTTTTATCGGCACTGGTGGGTAAACCACAACTGTTGTTTTTAGACGAGCCAACGGTGGGAATGGATGTGGACGCACGTGACCACTTATGGCGAAAGTTAGAACAAATGCGGCAGACGGGGGTGACAATTATCATTACTAGTCATTATTTGGAGGAGTTACAGGATGTTGCTGATCAACTGTTAATTTTGCAAGCTGGGCAAATCAGATTTCAGGGTAGCTTTGCAGAGTTACAGGCACAATACGTACAGACCAGAATACGATTTACGGGCACGATGACTGCTGGACAACTCAAAGGAGTGCCTGGAGTTCAATCCGTGCGGCGTTCTGGCGCGTACTGGGAGGTTATCAGTACGGACGGGGATGCCACATTGTCGGCTTTGGTCCACCATTTTGGGCAACTGAGTGGCCTGACAGTCGCCAAAGAGTCATTGTCCTCAATATTTAGCACGATGATACAAACGGAGGTGGTAGAATGAAAACCTATGCTAACCAGTTCGCTTTTGACATACGGAGAGAAGTATTACGCAACCTACCATTTTTATTTTTTTCGGTGTTGATGCCCGCAGGATTCTACATATTGTTTACCAAAATAATGGCTAGTGGCACGCGGGCGGAACAAGCACTACTAGCCGGCAATTATATGGGCAGCATGGTGGTTTATAGTTTGCTCATCAGTGCTTTCTTTGGTCTCGCCGCGCTAGTTCAGCGGGATCGGCGTAGTGGTTATTTGGAGCGATTGCGGCAGACGCCAGTTGGATTGCGGCCATACTATTGTTCGATTGCGTTGTGCTTTTTGATTATGACAATTCTGTCGACCAGCATAATGTTGGGGTTGGCAGTGGGACTCAACCACGTTAGTTTAGGTATCGACCAAGTACTATTGATTATGGTGGTGGCCTTAGTGGGTGAATTGCCGCTCTTGGTTATTGGGGTGTTGATTAGTCGGATTCACCGCGAGGAAACCCTTAGTGTGGTCAGTAACATATTAACGTTTCCGATTGCCATTATTAGTGGCCTGTGGTGGCCGTTGACAATGCTACCTCACTGGCTCCAGGTCATCGGAAAGCTTTTGCCCACGTATCGCTTGGACCAATTACTAAATGATATTGTCGTCAAGCAGCCCTTGCCGGGTTATGATTGGAGCATAGTTATTGGTTGGTTGTTAATTGTGGCTGCTTTGTTGGCAGTGCAAAAAGTATTGATAGGGCGGTGGCAGTTGGGTGTTACAGAATAGTAAGTGGCGGCAACGTTTTTCAACCATCGAGTGGGTCAGCTATATTTGGCTTATTTACGTTCCGTTTAATTTATTGACATACTTACCGGCTAAGAACTGGGATGATTATTTCTGGATGGCGTTGGGTGCAGCCTTTGTGGCAATTTATATTGCCGTTGTTGAATTTCCCCGGTACCGGGTGCTGACAATTCCGGCAGAATTGTTGATTTGCGCCGTTTTTTCACTGGTGGCAATAAACAACTACATGATTATTTTTCCAGCCTGGCAAGTGCCTTTTATCCTGGCGCAGACGGTTCGCGGACGGCGCCAGGCACGCTGGTTTTTCCTGGTGTATGAGTCAATTGTGGTGGCCAGTTTTATTCGTGATGGGCTGGCAACCCCGGGTTATCTGGACTGGCATAGTGGGGACATAGTGGGTGCATTTTTTCCCCTGGTATCACCATGGCTGGCGTACTTTTTTGCTCGAGAGGTATTTGCTGGCCGTAAGGTGCGTCAGGCCAACCGGCGTTTGGAGGCAGTCGTGCAGCGGGATGAGCGTGAACGCATTGCCCGTGACCTACACGATACGTTGGGTCAGAGTTTCTCGATGATTACCGTGAAGACTGAGTTGGCCCGTAAATTATTGTCCAAGTATCCTGAACAAGTTGCGGCTGAACTGACAGACATCGAGGCGACTAGTCGTGATAATTTACAGCTGGTGCGGACGATCGTGAATGATTTGCACCAGCAATCGTTGAGTGAGGTGCTAGTTACGCAAAGTCAGACCCTGGATGCGGCTGGTGTCAGTCTAATGACCTTTGGTGAGTCACTATCTGTGCAGTGGCCAACAGTGGTCCAGTCGGAGTTGGCGCCCGTTGTTCAGGAAGCACTGACCAATGTGGTTCGGCATGCACGTGCTTGCAAAGTCACCGTGGGTTTTATACGCGGCAGGGACGGGTATGAAGTGACCATTCAAGATGATGGTGAGGGACACGAATTTCACCGTCCGGGCAGTAATGGCCTTGCTGGCATGCACGACCGGATGGTTGCAGTTGGTGGTAGTTTTGATATCCGGACAAACCGCGTTGGCACCATTGTCACGTTAAGATTGCCTCAGGGGGTGAGCGAGTGATTTCAGTCTATTTGGCGGAAGACCAAAGCATGTTAAATTCAGCGTTAACTAAGTTGCTGAATCTCGAGGATGATCTCCAGGTGGTGGGCTCGGCTCTGGATGGTGCTACTGCGTTGAACGATATTTTACGACTAAAGCCAAACGTGGCCGTCCTGGATATCGAAATGCCTCAAAGTACCGGGTTGGACGTTGCGGCGGAACTTAACCGGGTCCAGCCGGAAACCAGGGTAATTATTCTGACCACTTTTGCGCAGAAGTCGTACTTTGAACGTGCCGTTGCAGCCTCCGTTGCTGGATATTTGCTGAAGGATAGTCCTAGTGACCAGCTGGTGGCAACCATTCGCGACGTGGTGCACGGACTAACACGCTTTGATCCGGAGCTCGTTATTAACATGGTTTCGGTTGCCCATAATCCTTTAACCGCTCGGGAACAATCGGTGTTAGTAGATTCTGTTGCCGGAGGGACTACCCACGACATCGCCACCAGGATGCACCTATCGGACGGCACCGTGCGCAACTATTTGTCGGCCATCTTTAGCAAGCTGGGTGTGCACAGCCGACTTGAGGCGATTAGCGTGGCTCAGGACAATAAGTGGATATAGTGGCGGGGGTAGTTGGTGGCCTTAATCGCTGTGAGCGCGGGTTAGAACTAACGATTTCCCATTCATTTTCAAAATAAAACATTAGATTGTGCGGCGATGTCAATTTATGAGGATTACTAATACTGATCGTGTTCGTAATTGCCGGCCGGCGGTTTAGCAGCCCCATGCAATTTGTAGCGATTAATTGTGCCGCAACGTTATTTTTGCTAAACTGCAGATATCGGTGCAGGAAGTGCCGGATGAAAGGATAAACATTTATGTTGAGCATTGTTACAGGCGTTGGCCAGGCACTGGAGGACTACCACGCTTAGTCCTCTCGCTTTGAAGAGGATCAAAAATTGAAATTAACTGAATATGGTAATACTAGTACCCAAAACGTTGTGGCCGGTCTCACGCTAGCCCGTGTGACTGCGCTGAATCATCAGCAGTACACGATAGTCACGGACGCAGGTCAGTTTAGTGCGCAGGTAGCCGGCCGGATGCTCAACTTTGCGGTTGGGCCAGAGGATTTCCCGACGGTGGGCGACTGGGTACAAGTACGTTTACCAGATACGCCATTAGATTTGGCGACCATTGAGCGCCTGAACGTGCGCAATACCGTCTTTTTACGCAAAGGTGCGGGCCGCGGACACGAGGCCCAGCTCGTTGCCGCGAATGTTGATTGGCTCCTGCTATGTATGTCGTTAGACGGCAACTTTAACTTGCGCCGTCTCGAACGGTACCTGGCCGTGGCCGCGGCCTCTGGGGCGCAAGCCGCGGTCGTGCTAACCAAGGCCGACTTGGCGCAGGAGCTACCAGCTCAAGAATTAGCGGTGCAATACATTATCGGTACTGCACCGTTAATTGTCTGTGATGCGAGCCGGCAAGACGGTGTGGCCGCGTTGGCAGAGTTTATGCAGTCTGGATTAACGTATGCCTTTCTTGGCTCCTCAGGGGTGGGCAAGTCCACCCTCATTAACCAATTGTCGGGAGAGCAAACCCAGTCTACGCAGGCAGTCCGGACCAAAGATGCACACGGAAGGCATACCACCACCTCGCGTCAATTATTGCGACTCGGCAACGGGAGTTTGGTTATTGATACTCCGGGGATGCGTGAGTTGGGATTAGTCGAGGCCGATGTTGACGCAACCTTTAGTGACGTGTTGGCATTCGCTGCGGGGTGCCGTTTTAGCGATTGTACTCATCAGCAGGAACCGGGATGTGCCGTTCGACAAGCAGTTGCGGATGGCCATCTAGACGCAGGCCGTTTAACGGGTTATCTGCAGCTCAGGGCAGAACAGGCTGAAAATGTAGCTTTGCGTGGGAAGACCCGCGAGAATGCAAAAATTGACCGGATGTTTGGTAGTAAGAAGCAAATGAAGGCGATGATGAAAGTCGCCCGGCGTAAACGCCGCTAGAATATGGGGCCCATTCCGTGATTTGCGGAGTGGGCTTTTTGACTGGAGTGCAAAAAAGCCCCCGCACAAGGCGGGGACTTTGATGAAGCCATACCAGTAATAACTGGTAGACGTTGAAATTACAGCTTCTGGTGGTAACAAGGCGAAACTTGTCAATCTGATTCAATACAAATCCAGACATGTCAAGGTATTCAAGGAAAACTTCTTGATGGAGTACTGTGAAAATCGGCTTGGATTGATAATTTCTGCAACAGCGTGCAACATTTGAGCTGACCCGTAAATACTGGTGAATAAATCGTGCATGTACCTATTGTGCGATTTTTTGGTGGCTAGATATTGAACCAATGTTGCTTAGCACCGCGACTATATAGAGTTAAGTCTAAGTCTGATGAGTTAAGAGAAGAATTTTCCAATGAATCCACCGACCAAGCCACCAATGATTAGGTTTGCTATCCAAAAGAGGATTTTCCCCCAGGTGGACTCATTGGCACAATTATAGATTCCTAGTGGAATATTTCCATATCTATCCTGAAAGCTAGATTTTGTCTTTAACTCGTTATCGATGGCTCTGGTCAGAAACTTGTCGAACAGATTGACCTTTCCGGCACAGGAGAAGCTTAATCTGACAAAATCGTGATTGTTGAATGCATCGGCTTCGTCTTTTCCAGACATGAAATCTTTTACGTGTATGTCGTTGTGATCCATCAACGATTTAATATGTGGATCACCAATGTAGCTTTTGCCGTAATACTTCCGGAAAAGGATAGCCAAATCTAATTTGCTTTGATCTGGAATGATTGCGGGGACCTGGCCTAAGACTCGATACCTTTTCTCTAGGGCCTTGAACCCAAAGTTCGAATCGCGCATATTCCAGTGAATCCAAATCTTGTCTGTGTGGCCCTGAACAAAGGTAAAGAAGTCATCTAGCATCCTGCGTTCAACTTCCTTATATTTTTCGAAAATATCTTCCGTTTGAATTTGCATCAATTCAGCCGCTTTATGTACCGCAAAGAGGTCAGTTTGACCGCTTGATGGCGACTTTACAGCAATCGCGGTAATCCGCGGCGTTGCACCATTGGTATCGAAAAAGCTTTCGCAGGAATAATGAATAATCAGATACCTGTCCTTGTGTTTTTCGAAATCGTGAAATATTTTACCTGCTTCGCGGTGATCTAGGAATCTTGACATACGGTCCTCGTTTTCGTTTGTTGAATGAAATTATCATTTTCTCAGGGGGGTAAATACGCTGTCTATGCAGAGGCAGCCTGTGCCTTCTTAACCTTATCAGCAGTTAGAAGCCGATCAATAACGTCTTGCATCGTGTGTCGGTCGAGCTCCATTAACGCAGCGGTTTCCGCCTCATGATAAATTCCGGTTAGGACATCTTGAATGTTAGCACCAACTATGCAAAGCGGATTGGTTTCCTTATCGAGTGCGAAAAGTGGGGTGTGTCCTTCCGTCAGTAGGTAAACGTCTAAC
Source organism: Lacticaseibacillus pantheris DSM 15945 = JCM 12539 = NBRC 106106 (assembly GCF_001591865.1). Lineage (NCBI taxonomy): Bacteria > Bacillati > Bacillota > Bacilli > Lactobacillales > Lactobacillaceae > Lacticaseibacillus > Lacticaseibacillus pantheris. The sequence goes on along the minus strand of NZ_BCVS01000009.1, from coordinate 16,106 downwards.
AACGTAATTTCATCGGGTGATTTTGCGAAAATTGGGTTATGTGTTTCGGCGTCAGTTGTCACGACGCCAGCTTCTTTTAATGTTCCAATCAGACGCCGGACGACAACTGGTGAAGTGTTAATGCTGGTTGCAATCACGGCGCTAGTAATATGAATGTTCTGATACACCGAGATGAATGCCAACAGGTGGATGGTGTCGCTGAACTTAGTTGAAACTCGCATGTGAATACCTCCGTAACTTTTGTGGTTACAATAATTCTAGCATATTTTCTGGAATTCGAGGGTAATTTCTAGAAAAACCTAGCCCTTATTGAGAAGCTGCCATTATAGTGAGTCTATTCCGAAACAAAAGAGGTAACCATGATGATTCAGTTTCAGCAAGTTTTCAAAAAATATCAAGAGGCAGCTGCATTGACTGACATCAGTCTGTCAATCGCAAGTCATGAGCTATTCGTGCTGGTGGGGCCCAGCGGAAGTGGTAAAACGACATTATTGAAAATGATCAACAGATTAAATACACCCACAAGCGGCAAGGTCTTGATTGATGATCTTGATGTCATGGCGGTGCCCGACGTTCGAGAATTTCGTCGCGGGATCGGCTATGTTCTGCAAGCTGGCGCACTATTTCCAAACATGACGGTAGCAGAGAATGCCTCAATCCAACTGGCAGCACAAAACGTCCCACAAGATAGGCGGGATGCGCGTGTTCGCGAGTTACTGAATGCCGTCGGTTTAGCATCTGACAAGTTCATGAATAGGATGCCTAATGAGTTATCTGGTGGTGAAGCGCAACGTGTGGGTATCGTTCGTGCGTTAGCAGCTGAACCGAATATCGTTTTGATGGACGAGCCATTTAGCGCACTTGATCCGTTGTCGCGTCGTCAACTGCAAGATTTAGTCGTGAAGTTACACAAGCAATTTAACACCACCATCATTTTTGTTACGCATGACATGGACGAGGCATTGAGGTTAGCCGACCGTCTGGCGGTGATCCACGACGGCAAGCTGCAACAAGTTGGAACGCCAGATGAGATTCTTGCAACGCCTGCAAATCAATTCGTTGCGGAATTTTTCGCTAACGCGGGCCGTCAATCCCAATACGTTAAATCAGTGTTACCTGCGGGATTCGGACAGCCGGCGACAGGTTCAGCGCTAGTATCGCTTCCGGAAACGGCGATGCTTTCAGACTGGGCAGCACTGTTGCAGCAATCACCAACTGCAACGGTTGGTATTGGTGATATGCAGCTTGCTCCAGCAGACTTGATTGCGTATCTTGCTCAAACTCGGGGGGTGCAATGAGATGCAGGACTTAACTAACTATTTGAGCAAAAATGGTGGCGAAATTCTCAATGCTTTATGGCAACATATCGCAATTTCAGTTGTTGCTACCGTGATAACCGTATTGATTGCACTCCCGTTGGCGATTGTGTTGATCGATCACCGGCGTGCTGGTGAGGCTGTGTTGCAAGTTGCAAGTGTGATTCAAACGATTCCGAGTCTTGCAATCTTAGGATTACTCATTCCGTTGGTCGGCATCGGGACGATTCCAGCCATAATTGCGCTTGTCTTATATGCCATCATGCCGGTATTTTCCAATGCGTATGCAGGGTTGACCAACATTGATCCCTTACTAGTCGAAGCAGCAGATGCGTTTGGCGTATCAAGACGATACAAGCTATTCAAGATTCAGTTGCCACTTGCAATGCCTATGATTCTGACTGGTCTGCGCATTGCCGTGGTGATGGTGATTGGGACGGCAACATTGGCCGCTTTGATCGGAGGCGGTGGTCTCGGGACCTACATTTTGCTTGGTATTCAGACGAATAATAATAGTGCTCTATTCGTGGGCGCCATTCTGGCAGCGGTATTGGCTCTGGCCGCCAGTGCCCTAATCAAATTTTTGGCTCAAACGAATTTGAAACACGTCATAGTTGGCTTAATTGTGGTTTTGGCTGTGGGTTTCGGGTATGCAGGAGTTCGCGCTTGGCAGAACGCTCAACACCAGACCGTCACGATTGCTGGTAAAATGGGTGGTGAGCCAGAAATCCTCATCAATATGTATAAAGAATTGATTGAAAAGGATAATGCAAGGGTCACCGTTGATCTTAAACCGAACTTTGGTGGGACGAGCTTCCTGTTCAAAGGCTTGCGTAGTGGCAAAATCGATATTTATCCTGAATTTACGGGAACAGTATTGCAGTCGCTGGTCAAGACTAACCAAAGCGTTCCTCATCAGCCGACACGGGCGTACTCACTTGCCAAGAAGCTGCTGTCAGAACAGTATGCGATGACCTTGCTGACACCAATGCAGTACCAAAATGGCTACATGATGACAGTGCGAGCTGCTGATGCTAAGAAATATCACTTGAAATCCATTGCTGATTTGAAGCAAGTTCCGCAATTTAGGGCAGCGTTTGATCCTGACTTTTACCAACAATCTGATGGCTATCCTGGTTTGAAGAATGCATACGGCTTGACCTTCAATTCGGTACGGACGATGGAACCGGCGTTACGTTATGAAGCGCTGGCCAAAGGTAAAATCGATGTCACAGATGGCTATACCACTGATCCACAAATCAAGCAGTATCATCTGACCATGTTGACAGACACGCAGCAGTTCTTCCCACCGTACCAAGGGGCGCCGCTGATGAATACAAAGTTTGCCAAAGCCCATCCGGAAATTGTTAAGAGCCTCAATCGGTTGGCTGGTAAGGTGACGACTAGTGAAATGCAGGAAATGAATTATCAAGTGACGGTTAAACATGAAAAAGCTGCCACAGTCGCGCATCGGTTCTTAGTCACGCATCATTTGCTCAAAGATTAGTGACGGCTATCTAGGGGTTCGTTTTGAAAGCGAGGTAAGTTAAAATGCGTCATGGTACTGATCAATTTATTGACTTAGCAGCTGACCGATTAACCTTAGTGGATGTCCAGGCAATGGTAGCCGAACTTGATGGCAGTCAAGGGTTGAAAGTGACCAAGAATCCAGCCGTTGAGGCCTTTGATGAGCCCACTTTCGCAAAGCTAACCGACACAAATTTTCATAACGGGACAATCAAGGTGAAAGTGCTAGGTCAGCTATTACCTGATGCCCCTGAATATGCGCGAGGCTTCATCGGCGTGGCGTTTCGAATCAATGAAAGTAACACGCAGTTTGAGGCTTTCTACATTCGGCCCACTAATGCGAGATCTGAGGATCAGATGAGACGAAACCGCGTAGTTCAATATATTTCGTTTCCCGATTACAAGTTTGACCGTTTAAGAGTTGAATCGCCTGGCGTGTATGAGGCGTATGCGGATATTGGACTTGATGAGTGGATTGACTTGACGATTGAAGTATTGGATGATCATGCCCAACTATATGTCAATCATGCTTCACAGCCCACCCTAGTCGTGAAGGATCTTAAGAACGGAGCGACCAACGGTGGGGCAATTGGCCTGTGGGTGGATGTGGGCACAGCGGGCTATTTCGAGGATCTGCAAATCATCCCGCGCTAGAATGTGCTTGGTATCCTCCACGTGAGAGTTACTGGCCAGCAAAACGTTCGCAGCGTTCATGAATGTTCAAATGCGTAGGAAAGCGCTGAAAGGAAGACGACAAATGAAAGCAGTTATTGTGAAGCATCCTGGTGGCCCAGAAGTGTTGGAATATACCGAAGTGCCAATGCCTATCGTTCGCCCTGGCTGGACTAGGGTTAAAGTACATGGGTTTGGGATCAACCATTCGGAAATTTTTACGCGCGAAGGCAAGTCTCCGTCTGTAAAATTTCCACGGATTCTCGGGATTGAGGTTGTCGGTACTGTCGATGCAACTAGCGCCCCTGAGCGATTCACAGTAGGGCAAACGGTGGTTTCGTTGATGGGCGAAATGGGCCGCGCTTATGACGGCAGTTACGCGGACTATGTCCTATTGCCTAATGCACAGGTGTATCCTGTTACCACGGAATTAGATTGGGAACAACTGGCGGCGATTCCAGAAACCTTCTATACGGCGTTTGGTATTTATCAGAGTCTGCGTCTGCAAGCTGGTGATCACGTCTTAATTCGTGCGGCAACTAGTGGTGTCGGTGTCGCCATTTTGAAATTGATGAAAGCGTCAGGAATCGACTTAACGATCACTGGTACCACTCGCTCTGATCGTAAAGATGACGCACTCAAGGCACTGGGAATCGACACGATTTTACACACACCGGATGCGACCCACTTGCCTGATGACGCCGGAGAGTTCGATAAAATCGTTGATATGATCGGGCCGGCTGCCGTTCGCGATTCGTTGGCACACGCTGCTGAATGGGGTGTGGTCAGCTCTACTGGACAGCTTGGTGGCGTCTGGGCACTAGATGAGTTCGACCCAATTATGGATATTCCGAATAATCGTTATTTGACCGGTTTTTACTCCGGCGATGTCGATGCGCAGCGTGTACAGGATTTGTTCGATTTCATTGCCAAGCATCACGTAGACGTTACGCCAGAGAAAATTTTCACCTTAGCCCAAACCCGTGAGGCCCACGAGTACCTTGCAACTGCCGCCGGTCTAGGAAAAGTAGTCGTGTTACCATAGCGAAAGGAAGTACCGAATATGCAGTACAAGCAACTTGGGCAAACCCTATACTTACGTGTGGATAAGGGCGAAGAGATTCTCACTCAGATTCTCAAAGTGTGTGCAGATGCGGGCGTTAAGTCTGCCACTTTTAGTGGCATCGGTGCCTGCCAAGCAGCGGTACTATCCACGTATCTGCCAGATAGGAATGACTTCACTGATCACCACTTAAGCGGAATGCTTGAGCTGGTGTCGTTGAGTGGAAATATCACATTCGATGGTGGGGCTCTGCATCAGCACGCGCACGCTACGCTTTCTGAACTTGGGCGAGATGGTGAGCCACATGTAATAGCGGGACACTTAACCAGCGCAACTGTGATGTACACTGGGGAGATCACGATTCAGCCTGTTGTAGGTGTAATTCCACGAAAGTTCGACGATAATGTCGGAATCACAGTGTGGAATTTAGACTAGTGCAGCTCAAAAATGAGACCTGCCACGGTGAGCGTGGTAGATCTCATTTTTTTTTTGCTTATCGTATGTTGAGGTGTTTTTGTGGTTAATTATTTCGGACGTTCAGCACTACTGGTCGTGTCGCTTGCCGCGCAGTACATGATCTGCATGGGCTAGTGTTTCATCCACCACATCGAGAATATGAGGATCATCAAGGCGGTAGTACATTGCCTTACCCTCGCGACGAGCATTCACTAGTTGATAATCGCGTAGCGCTGCCAGCTGATGAGATACAACTGACTGTGAAACGCCCAAAGCAGTCATGATTTCAGAGACGTTGAGTTCTTGATTTTCAAGCAAATGTAGCAACCGTAGACGCGTTGGATTACTTAGCAACTTGAAAATCCGAATAGATTCCTCAATATGTTCTGCATCAATTATATGGTTTTCCAAGACAAGTCCTCCTACATATGTTATAGTCAACATACGACGTCGGAAGGAGCTGTTTGTGTATGTTGAAAACTATTATAACTGGCGTAACTGCCTACATTTCTACCAGTCTTGACTATCTTCTTATTTTGATGATGATTTTCGGATCCGTCAAGCCTCATCAGCGGCGCCTGGTTTACTGGGGCGATTTATTAGGTACTGGGATTCTAGTTGCCACTAGCTTGTTCATTGCCCTTGTGTTGCGCTTGGTCCCAGCAGAGTGGGTACTAGGGTTATTAGGCCTAATTCCTGTCTTGATGGGGATTAAGCTCGTGCTAGCGGGTGAGCATGATGATGATAGCGTGGTGGCAAGCCGCTTCAAACCGGCTAACATCATTTCTAGTGTGGCACTGATAACTGTCGCGACTTGCGGTGCCGATAATATTGGCGTGTACGTACCCTTGTTTGCTTCTCAGACTATCTATGCGACGGGGATTACGTTGGTGACATTTTTTGTTATGTTGACTCTGGTTTGTTGGCTTGGGGCTCAGCTAGGTCGCTTGCCGTTCGTGGCTCGCATACTTGAGAGTACAGGGCGTTGGCTTACAGCTGCCGTATATGTCGGGATAGGTGTTTATATATTACTGGAAAATGGAACAATTACGCATATCTTCGGACTAGCGTAACGAAACGTGTGAAAGTAGATGTATGAGACGTGTCGAGCGGGATGAGAATATAGTCACCGCAAGGCCCGCATAGGGCGCATATTATGGACCAGAAGTAGATGATTGGTCACATGTGAGTGTGAGACAATCTGCAGGGAATTGCGATATCGACGCGCAGATCACACAGATCTAGTGATAGAGCCTTTTGTTTTCACGGAAGAGGCCTGAGTCACGGTGAAATCTGTTCAGAGTAACTTGGTATTGTAGAAGAGGCCTCTTCCGATCAGTCGGATAGGCCTCTTCTTTCATCTTGTGACTAATGATCTGAGTGAAACGACTTGATTTCTTGAATCTGTTTATATAGTTTGTCGATTTCTTTCACTGGTAAATCTCGGTAGCGCGATTGTTTCACTATCTGTCGATCGTTCCTGTCAGTGTCTGGTACCCCATCCTCATCAACGGGTGTGTAGGGCTCAAAATATTTGAATATTTCTGTCAGTTCATCGGCAAGATGATCAATCTGACGCGGGGAGAAATCCTGCATTTTCCACATCAGTTGCTCTAAGCGCTCCAGTTTAGGAAGGTATTCCTCTATTCTATCAAGCGTGGTATCGATCCGATCAAGAATTGCGGTCGTGTTGTGAATCTCCTGTTCAGTAGGCGAACCCAGCAGGTCTACTGGTGCCACATTAAAAAACCGGGCGATGCGATCCAACGTGTCAAAGCTCGGATTGCGCTTGTTTTGCTCGATCTTTGAAATGGTATCACGTTGAACCTCCGCCACGTTTGCTAGATCTTCTTGCGTGACGTGGTGCCGTTCTCTGAGTCGTTTAATGTTTCGCCCAATATTTTCAATCATAAGATTCACCTCGACACTCATCATATTATGTGAGCAATCTGCATGCAAGGTTTCAGTCCTACTGTTTCTCAATCTGTCGGGCTAAGTCAATAATTTACCGGCGACAGAACCCTTGCTATGCTTGAGTTACAGGTGAAACGCAGCCTGATTTTTGAGAAAAACGTGTCGCAGCAGGTACCGCCGCTACGCGCGGCGTGCAGCGCGAAAGCCGCAAGCGTGAGCGGCGGCGGTCGGCGTAGCCGGCCGCCTAGACCCCCGTTTACTAACAGGGGGGTCGTAAATGACACCTATCAACCTGATTTCCCGGTAGAAACGTTGATAGATCGCAAGAGCCAATGACTGGACAATTCCGGTGATTGTCTGGAAGCAAGACAAATTAGGAGGTAGACGATTGGGATATTGGAGCGATTCAGTCCGGCGACGACGCAAGGAACTGAATTTGACACAACTACAATTATGCAAGCGACTAGGCATTACACAGCGCCATTTGAGCCGGATTGAAAATGGTGAATCTTGTAGTGGTGGCTTACAGATGCATATCGACAAACTGCTAAATAACTGGACTGATGAGCCAGAACTGCAAATGATGATTGATTATGTACGAATCAGATTCCCAACGAATGATATCAAGCGGATTGTTCGCGAGTTCTTGCGGCTAAATGAAGATTTGGTCGGATATGATGACAGAGCCGCTTTTGGTTACGTGTACACAGTGTCGCTTGGTCAAATCAAGGTGTACGGATCAACGCCGGATACCAAGCTCGGTACCCTAGTGGAGCTACGTGGCCAAGGGTGCCGACAAATGGAGAGCATTTTGCTCGGCCGTGGAGAAACCTGGTACGACTTCCTAGACCAAGCACTCGATCGAGGCGGCGTTATCAAGCGCTTGGACTTGGCAGTGAACGATATGGCAAACCTACTGGACATTCCCAACCTGATTCAGAAAATTCGGGCTAACGAGTGCATATCTGTCATGCGTGAATATCAAGGAATCGTTTCGGGTCACATTTTCCATGAAGATGACGAAGACATTGACGATGAGGTCGGCACAACATTGTATATAGGCTCCACCAAAAGCGAGTTGTACTTCTGCCTTTACGAAAAGGCAGCCGAGCAGCATAAGAAAGGGCTGACCACTCAGATTCGTAACCGGTTCGAGGTACGCTTGAAGAATGATCGCGCAGCTAAGGCCGTTGAAGATTTGCTTTGCTATCGCGATGAGGAAAAGACAATCTTTGGTATCATCACACGGTATCTGCGGTTTGTCGACGCGCGGCCGGGTAGCCCTCGATTAAAGTGGCCCACCAACAAGAACTGGGAACGATTCGTCGGGCATGATCGTCAGCCACTTCGGTTGACGATGGCGCCTGTGCCTTTGGATCTGAACCGCACGCGGGCTTGGATCGACAAGCAGGTCGCTCCGATGCAACGTGTGCTGCATGAAATTGACGCTTATTGGGGGAACCAGGAAACGATGAATGCGATTCGGCATGCACCCTTAACTGATAAGCACCGGCAGTTGATTGATCAGTACACAGTTGGTGCCGAGCAGCTTGAGAATGGTTTGTTCAAGGAAGCAACACCTGAAAGTGAGCAATCAAAAAAGGATGACCACGCCGACCAAAGCAAGTAGTCACCCTTCACAGATAAGATATGGGTCCTATCTGGTTTGATTATCTCACACAAACTCTATTCGTAGAAGGAGTGAGATTGAAATGGAATATCCAAACGCTATGCAACTCCCGTATTTGCTGAACCGACAACAGGCCGCTGACTTTCTCGGCGTTGATCCAGTGACGTTTGATAAAGTCTTTCGGCGGCACCGCGACTTCCGGTGTTTCATGATCGGTAAGCAGGCTCGCTTTACCATCGAAGAATTGACCAGTTTCGTGCGCGAGCATCTGGTCGATTAAGTTGTAGTTGTCGTCCAGACAAATTGGATGCTAAGCTGGACCTAAGTATTTACGGGGCCAGCTTAGTTTATTTAGGAGGTAAACGAGCATGGCTTCATTTATGAAACGTGGAAAAAGTATTTTGACGCAAGTCGCATTCACGAAGAAAGGAAAGACCTATCGACTGTCAAAGTCGTTTTCGAATAAGCAAGACGCCCAGATCTGGGCGCATACGCTGGAGATGAAGAAGGCTGGTGGCGTGGACTTAGTTGATCGTCAAACGCCGATGATGGATTACTATGACTACTGGCTTGAATTTGCCAAGAAAGGAGAGTTGAAGGAAACGTCTTACCTGTCATATCACCGGATTGGTAAGACCTTCCGCAAGCTATTTGAGGAGGTAAGGTTGTGCGATGTGACCGATACTTACTTGCAGACAATGCTCGATGAGTACGGGAAGACCCACGCGCAGAAGACGGTGAGTGATATGATTCGACCGCTGCGTTCCATGCTCAAATACGCTTTCGCGCATGGGTTGTTGGTCAATGACATTTCCAGCCTGATCAAGGCACACGGGAAGGCGTCAGAGAAACGGAACGTGCCGCTATCGATCACCGATATGAAGACGTTGAAGCAATACTGCTTTGAACATGCCGCCGAGGACGAGTTCTGCGTCATGGTGTTGGTGGCGTTGCTGACCGGATTGCGCCGAGGCGAGTGCCTGGGGCTGCGGCCGGAAGCATTATATGACGAGCAAGGTGACTGTGGCATTCACGTTAACCAGCAGCGAAGTCCTTGGGTGAAGAACGATACTACCTTGAAGACCAAAAAGGCGTATCGAACGGTATCATTGCCTCGTGAGCTATATGATCTCCTCAAGCAGGTCAAACCAAAGGCTGACGGCTACATCTTTGAGACATACGGATTCCGGGTTGCGCTACGATTGGAGCCGCTATTGAAAGAGGCAAAAGTCAGTCATACGACCTTCCATGGTTTGCGCGACACGTTCGCTTCATTTTTATTCAGCCAAGATATTGATTTGGCCTATGTTTCGGCGCATCTAGGGCACGCGAGCTTGAGTATCACACAAGACTATTACATCTCGTTAATGCCCGAAAAAAAACACGCCCAGAATGGGCGTGCAATGGATTTGCTATCCGAGTTGTAAATTCTGCAACAATCTGCAACAGTAGAAGTCCGGTAAACGTTGCGGTAACGACGTTTGCGAGGCTGAATATTACAGCAACTGGTTGTAGTATTCAACGACGAGGGCTTCGTCGATTTCTGGTTCGAGTTCTTCACGCTGTGGCAGGCGAGTCAGCTTACCTGACTTCTTGTCTTCATCGAATTCTACGTATGCCGGACGGGCAACAGTAGCTTCGATTGCGGCATTAACAACAACCAGGTTCTGGGAACGTTCGCGCAGGCTGATTTCCTGACCAGGCTGTACTTCGTAAGAAGGAATGTCAACGCGCTTGCCATCAACCAAGATGTGGCCGTGGTTTACCAACTGACGAGCCTGAGGGCGGGTAGTAGCCAAGCCCAGACGGAAAACAACGTTGTCCAAACGCTGTTCCAGCAAGATCATGAGGTTATCACCATGGGTACCCTCAGTAATCTTACCGGCACGAACGAACAAGTTACGGAATTGGCGTTCGTTCAGACCGTACATCAAACGTAACTTCTGCTTTTCACGCAGTTGTGTACCGTATTCAGAAATCTTCCGACGGCTGTTAGGACCGTGGTCACCAGGTGCATAGGGGCGACGTGCGAGTTCCTTACCAGTACCGGAAAGGGATAGACCCAGACGGCGTGAAACCTTCCAGGTAGGGCCAGTATAACGAGACATATTAATAGTCCTCCAAAAAATTTTATTGGAGTAAAATAAAGGTTCGTGGGTTTAACACACGGGCAGTTGACCCTAGGGTTTCGCCATTGCAGCGCGGTTACTTCCCAAGTAGATCCTTAGTCAACTGGAGCCGACCATGCCGCCCACAGCTGCATTATTTTACACGCATGCTAGCATACCGCAGCAAGTGCCTCAATGTCAAGGTGCGCGGCGAGTTGCGTGGCGAAGTCCACCAGCACTTTTTGGTCGTTTTGGCTGAAACGGTCCAGGCTTGGGGAGTCGATGTCGAGGATGGCAACAGTCTGACCGTTAACGGTGATGGGTACGACGACTTCCGAGTTGCTAGCGGCATCGCAGGCAATGTGGCCGGCAAAGGCGTGCACGTCCGGCACAATCATGCTGTCCCCGCTGGCAAAGGCGGTGCCCACAACACCTTTGCCTGGCTCAATGTGCATACAAGCAACCTTGCCCTGGAAAGGACCGAGGTCGAGTTGCTTGCTAGCGCGATTGAATAGGTAGAAACCAACCCAGTTAACGTCGGTGAGTGAATCGTTTAACAATGCCGCGGCGTTCGCGAGGTTGGTGATGGGATTATGCTCATCCGTAAGCAGTGCGTCGACCTGAGCAACAACGATTGGGTCTAATTGGGACATAAAATTGCCTTCTTTCAGTAGTAATTTGCAAATAGGGGTTCTAACTTGCGCCGGTTTTTGGGATACTGGACAATAGGAATCAGTACATACAAATACCATTTCTTTATTAACGGTATTGTAGCCGCCAACGGTGTAAAATGCAATCGTAGCGGTATTCGATTAAGAGGGTGACACGGAATGTTGTGGATAGTGTTGACGGTCGTGGTCCTACTGGTGGCCGCGTTAATCGTGGCGTTAGTGCTCAAAGGGCGCTACACCAAGCAAATTAGTGAGCTGGACGCGCGGTCTGCGGATTTGGCGAATGCAGATATTGAGCAGACCATTCATGTCCTGAAGGGTGCCCACTTAGGCGGTGAGAGTCTCAAAACCCTCACCCGGCTGGAGCGCGAGTACCAACAGGCTAGCGAGGGACCGGGGGCCGAGGTCGAGGCCATTTTGCTGGACCTGGAGACCGCCAATGCCCAGTTCCGCTTTGCCGCGGTGCGCGAGCAGTTGCAGGACGCCCGGGCGAAGCTAGATGTGGTGGCGAAAAAGTATGAGCAGGTGGACGCGGAGTTGCAGCGTCTGCAAGCGGCCCAGGCGGCCAACCAGCACTTGCTCGACCAGCTTCAAGAAACCTACCAGAACGCACGCAAGGATCTTCTGGCCAAAAACTTTGCTTATGGGAGTGCCATGGCCGCCTTCGAGCAAGAGTTGGCCGATTTAGCTACGGAATTTGCTAACGTCGAGGAAATCACGGCGGCTGGTGACCACCAGGCGGCAGCCGTAGCACTTAAAGACCTCAAGCAAAGTGTCGGGCAGTTGGCTGATAACGTTGCCGCGGTACCGCCGCTAGTGACAAACCTGGTCAAGGTCTTCCCGGAGCAGTTGGATGAGATTCAGACGTCTTACCAGTCGTTAACTAAGCATAACTTCCACTTTCCCGATATTGATATTCCCGCGCAGATTGAGCAGGTTCAGGAACAGATGGCGGCCAGCGATAAGGCAATCGCGGCGATGGATTTGGTTCAGGCCCAATCGGATAACCAAGCCGCGGCGGACGCAATCGACAGCATGTACGCCGCGATGGAACGGGAAATGACGGCTCGGCGGACGGTTGAGCGTGACGAGGCCATGGTGAGTCGCTTTATTGTGCATGCACAGCGGCAGAACCACGCCTTAATTGTTGAGCTGGACCACTTGAACCAAAGTTACACCCTGAATAACGGTGAACTACAGGAAGCTAAGGACCTCCGCGAGGAATTAGTGACGTTAGACCGACAACACCAGGCGGACGTCCAAGCGGTTGATGACCATACAGCCGTGTTCTCCGCTGTCGCCGATCACCTCAACGCCGCTACAACAAGGTTACGGGCAATTGAGGAGCGTCAGGTAGCGATTAACGCGGCGGTTTCGAAATTAAAGGATGGCGAGAAGTCCGCTAACTTAGCGTTGAAGGCGCAGGTGACGGCCATGCGCGCGGTACAACGGTCACTGGACCAACTCCAACTGCCAGGGTTACCGGAAAGCTATACGGACCGGCTACACCACGTGCAATCAGAAATTGATACCATCGCCACGGCACTAGATCAGATTAAAATTGACTTGGATGACATTAACCAGCAACTCGTTGGTTTGGCTAGCGACGTCAGTGACCTCGAAGATGAGGGACGTGCACTAGTGGACGCGGTGGGGATGACTGCCCAGTTGTTGCAGGCAGCCAACCGCTACCGTGATGAACACCCAGAGGTAGCGGATGCGGCCCGCAAGAGTCGGGCGTTGTACAACGAGTACCGCTATCAAGAAGCGGCTGATAACTTGGCCACGGCTTTGGAAGAGGCCGTCCCGGGTAGCTATAAGCGCGTTGAGGACGCCTACCTCGATAGCAAGGACAACGTTTGATGATATTAACGCAACAGGAAGGCGGAGCAGTCGGCTCCGCCTTTTAGATGAAATCAGGTTGGCACCGGGTGTACCTTTGCCTAGTTTGAAAAACCTGTTATAATGCGGTACGACATTACTTATTTTTTGGAAGGACATACGCGATGATATATTTCGATAATAGTGCAACGACAAAGCCACTCGACAGTGTGTTGGACACCTACCGGACGGTGGCCACAGACTTCTTTGGCAATCCCAGCTCGCTCCACAACCTGGGGGATCAGGCCCGGGCAGTGGTTGATCAATCGCGGGCACAAATTGCACAACTGATTCACGCGCAGCCAGAGGAAATCTACTTTACCAGCGGTGGTACCGAAGGCGATAACTGGATTATTAAGGGTACGGCCATGGCGAAGCGCCAATTTGGCAAGCACCTGATTACCACCCAAATTGAGCACCCGGCCGTGCGTAACAGCATGCTACAACTAGAAAAGCTGGGCTTTGACGTGACGTATTTGCCGGTCGACAGCCGCGGATTTGTGAGTGTTGACGCCGTACGGAACGCCATCCGGCCCGATACCATCCTGGTTTCGGTCATGGCGGTGAATAACGAGGTCGGCAGCATTCAGCCAATCGATGCCATCGGCGACCTGCTGGAGGACTACCCGACCATTCACTACCACGTGGACGCGGTGCAGTCCGTGGGCAAAGGTGTGCTGGACAAGGTGCGCCACCCACGGATCGATTTCCTGACGTTTTCGGGACACAAGTTCCACGCGCCCCGCGGTACAGGGTTCATCTTTGCCAAGTCGGGCCGTATGATTGACCCGTTGATGGCGGGCGGTGGTCAAGAACGTGACTGGCGTAGTGGGACGGAAAACACGCCGGGTATTGCGGCGATGGCGAAGGCCTTGCGCGTATGCCTAGCGGACGAAGAGACCAACGTAGCGCGTGAGCAGGCCATTCGGACCGAAATCGCTAATTACGTCAACCAACAGGATGACGTGACGTTGTTCAGCCAGCTAGACGATGGCTACGCGCCGCACATTTTGACCTTCGCCATTGCGGGTGTCCGCGGCGAGACCATTGTGCACGCCTTTGAACATGAAGGCATTTTTATGTCGACGACGAGTGCTTGTTCGAGCCGGTCGGGGGCCGAGAGTAGTACGCTGAAGGCCATGCGCGTCCCGGATGCCCTGGCTACCAGCGCCATTCGGATTAGTCTCGACGAGGAGAACACGATGGCGGAGGCACAGGCCTTTGAACGCGCATTCGACAAGGTACACGCGGAGTTTCAGAAGCTTGCTCCGGCCAAGTAGTCATTCAACCAAAGAGGATACGATTTATGGAATATAGCGAAATTATGGTTCGTTACGGCGAACTCTCTACGAAGGGTAAGAACCGGCGGGCATTTATTGGCCGGCTACAGGGTAACATCGTGAAGGCGTTGCACCAGTATGTTGACCAGCTGACGATTCGCCCCAAGCGTGACCGTCTGCACATCGAGTTGAACGGTACCGACGCCGAGCCGATTATGGACGTGCTCAGCCACGTCTTTGGTATTCAAACGTTCTCGCCATCAATTAAGGTGGACAAAGACGACCTGGATCACGTGAAGCAGGTGGCCCTGGAGCTCGTTAACGCAACGGTGCCAGCCGGTAGCACGTTTAAAGTCCAAACTAAGCGGGCCGACAAGCAATTCCCACTGGATACTTACGGCATGGACCGGGAGATGGGGGACTTTTTGACTGATGCCCGCCCAGATTTGCAGGTACAGATGAAGCGTCCGGACGCGACTTTGCGTGTGGAGGTGCGGGTCGACGGCATTTACCTGTCGACGGAAACCATTCAGGGTGCCGGTGGATTACCAGTCGGGACGGCGGGCCACGCGACGATGATGCTGAGCGGGGGAATTGATTCACCCGTGGCGGCGTACTTAGCGTTGAAGCGTGGCGTTGACATTGAGATGGTGCATTTCTTCAGCCCGCCGTACACTAGTGAAAATGCGTTGAATAAGGCCAAGCAGTTAACGGCCAAGTTGACACCGTACGTTGGCCGCATCAACTTTATTCAGGTGCCATTCACACACATTCAGGAAGAAATTAAGGCCAAAGTTCCGGAAGGCTACCTGATGACGATTCAACGCCGTTTGATGTTACGGTTGACCGAGGCAATTTCGGAGCAGCGGGGTGACTTGGCAATCTTCAACGGTGAGTCGGTGGGCCAGGTTGCGAGCCAGACGTTGTCGTCGATGGCCGCAATTAACGACGTCACAACGATGCCAATTGTGCGGCCGGTCGCAACGATGGACAAAACGGAAATCATTGCGCAGGCAGAGAATATCGACACGTACGAACTGTCCATCATGCCGTTCGAGGATTGCTGTACCATCTTTGCACCGCCATCACCAAAGACGCAGCCGAAGATGGACAAGGCGCGCTATTACGAGACTTTCATCGACGTTGACGCGTTGATGAAGGAGGCGTTGGATGGCATCGAGGTCACGGAAATCAAAGTCGGCGACGAGTACATGAACCAGCAGCAAGACATCATTGCGGAGTTGCTGTAAACGTAACGGTCGTCGGTTAGTGGTGCGGTAGGAAGAGTTGATTGCACCAATGTGAATGTTATCAACTACAGCGGACGTCCAGACAGTACGCCCTTTTCTTAACGGTTCATGCTGTTTTTTGTATAGACTAGCGATATTGCTCAAACGGATTCCGTGGGCAAGGTCTGTGCTGAAGTGTTGACAACAGTAGTGTGAGGCCGCGTCAGTTGGACCGGGGAGCGGAGGCGTGTGGGGTCGGAATGGTAACCACTGCCAGGGGGGACCGCCGTAGGAACGCAGTGACGTACAGCGCGACGAGTTCGGAAACTGACCGGTGGTTTTCCGGGCAGGTTCCGAAT
>NZ_BCVS01000008.1:0-40195 GCF_001591865.1 Lacticaseibacillus pantheris DSM 15945 = JCM 12539 = NBRC 106106 | reverse complement strand
ATTACCGCGGAGCGCCCACGAAAGCCTCCACTCACCAACCCGTCCGACACGGCCGTCACCCACTACTGTAGCAATCCACGGCGTAGGGAGGGTAAGCCGCAACCCCACCACCGCTTTGCCAGCACTACTCCACTAACTGTACCCATTCAAAGTTATGGTTGACTTTCACCGTGAAAACTTTGTATACTGTCAAAGGTGCTTTTTTCAGTTTATGCGGTTCACCCGACGGCTGACTGGCACCGCGCCAAACTGCCGCCGAAGTGGCCATTTTTTACAGTTAAAAATGAACCGCCCGGATGTGTGGACTTAAAATATCAGTACCGAAATCGAAAGGAGGAACCTTAGATATGCCAACAATTAACCAACTGGTACGTCAAGGTCGTAAGTCTCATGGCAAGAAGAGTAACGCTCCTGCCCTGAACTTTAGCTACAACAGTAAGACAAAGTCTTTGGGTGACAACCCTGCACCACAGAAGCGTGGTGTTGCTACCCGTGTTGGTACGATGACACCAAAGAAGCCTAACTCCGCCCTGCGGAAGTATGCTCGTGTGCGTTTGTCCAACCTGATTGAAGTTACGGCTTACATCCCTGGTGAAGGTCACAACTTGCAGGAACACTCGGTCGTCTTGATCCGTGGTGGTCGTGTAAAGGACTTGCCTGGGGTACGTTACCACATCGTTCGTGGTGCGCTGGATACTGCCGGTGTTGACGGCCGTATGCAGGGCCGTTCCAAGTACGGTGCAAAGCGCCCTAAGAAGTAATTCGTAATTCAATCGCCCGTTAACGGGTAATAATCAATTAGGAGGGTTTTAGGATGCCACGTAAAGGCTACGTAAAAAACCGAGATGTCCTGCCTGACCCAGTTTACAACTCAAAGCTGGTTACCCGCTTGATCAACCACATGATGATTGATGGTAAGCGTGGTAAGGCGCAGAAGATTCTCTATGATGCATTTGACATTATCAAGGAACAAACTGGTAACGACCCAGTCGAAGTTTTCGAAGAGGCAATGAAGAACGTTATGCCTGTTCTGGAAGTTAAGGCTCGTCGTATCGGTGGTTCTAACTACCAGGTGCCAATCGAAGTTCGTCCAGAACGTCGGACTACTTTGGGCTTGCGTTGGATCGTACAGTACGCACGTTCTCGTGGTGAACACACCATGGACGAGCGTCTGGCCCGCGAACTGATGGATGCCGCCAACAACACTGGTGCAGCCGTTAAGAAGCGTGAAGATACCCACCGTATGGCAGACGCCAACCGGGCATTTGCACACTATCGTTGGTAATATGAAGGGCTATTATATGCGGTTGCTACGCCATATAGTAGCCCTTTCTTTGAACCAAACACAATTCAACAGCACAAACCGTGCTGTCACTCAGTATTAACTTGAGAGGAGTAAATCTTTCACATGGCTAACAAGCGTGAATTCCCACTTGAAAAGACCCGTAACATTGGGATCATGGCCCACATCGACGCTGGTAAGACAACTACCACTGAACGTATCCTGTACTACACGGGTAAGATTCACAAGATCGGTGAAACTCATGACGGTGCTTCCCAGATGGACTGGATGGCTCAGGAACAAGAACGTGGTATCACGATCACTTCCGCCGCTACCACTGCTCACTGGAAGGGCAACCGGATTAACATCATTGATACCCCAGGGCACGTTGACTTCACTATCGAAGTTGAACGTTCCCTCCGTGTCCTAGATGGTGCGATTACCGTTCTGGACGCCCAGGCCGGTGTTGAACCACAGACCGAAAACGTTTGGCGTCAGGCCACCACGTACAGCGTTCCCCGGATTGTGTTCGTCAACAAGATGGACAAGATTGGTGCGGACTTCCAGTACTCCGTTGGTACTATCCGCGACCGTTTGGGTGCTAACGCCCACGCCGTGCAGTTGCCAATCGGTGCCGAGGACAAGTTCGAAGGTGTTATCGACCTGCTTGAAATGAAGGCCGACCTGTACGACGAAGACGAACTCGGGACTGAATGGGATACTGTTGATATCCCAGACGAATACAAGGAACAGGCAGAAGCCGCTCGCCAGGAGCTGGTTGAAGCCGTTGCCGACGTTGACGATGACGTTATGGAGAAGTACCTGAACGGTGACGATATTAGCGTTGCTGAACTGAAGGCCGCTATCCGTAAGGCTACCATCAACTTGGAATTCTTCCCTGTTTTGGCTGGTTCTGCCTTCAAGAACAAAGGTGTGCAGATGTTGCTCGACGCCACTGTGGACTACCTGCCTAGCCCACTGGACGTTAAGCCATACAACGCCACTGACCCTGACTCTGGTGAACAGGTTGAACTGATGGCCGGCGACGACAAGCCTTTTGCCGCTTTGGCCTTCAAGATTGCCACCGACCCATTTGTTGGTCGTCTGACTTTCATCCGTGTTTACACTGGTAGTTTGGAATCCGGTTCTTACGTTGAGAACACGACTAAGGGCAAGCGTGAACGTGTTGGTCGTCTGCTGCAAATGCACAGTAACCACCGTGAAGAAATCCCAGAAGTCTTTTCTGGTGATATCGCCGCCGTTATCGGTTTGAAGAACACCACTACTGGTGACTCCCTGACCGACCAGGATCACCCGTTGGTTCTGGAATCCCTTGAAATTCCTGACCCAGTTATCCAGGTTTCCGTTGAACCTAAGTCCAAGGAAGACCGTGACAAGCTGGACATTGCCATCCAGAAGCTGGCTGAAGAAGACCCAACGTTCCAGGCTGAAACTAACCCTGAAACTGGTGAAACTTTGATTGCTGGGATGGGTGAATTGCACCTGGACATCATGGTTGACCGTATGCGTCGTGAATTCAACGTTGACGCGCAGATTGGTGAACCACAGGTTGCCTACCGTGAAACCTTCACGAAGCAGGCTAGTGCACAAGGTAAGTTTGTGCGTCAGTCTGGTGGTAAAGGTCAGTATGGTGATGTTTGGGTTGAATTCACACCTAACGAAGAGGGTAAGGGCTTCGAATTCGAAGACGCTATCGTCGGTGGTGTTGTTCCTCGTGAATACATTCCATCCGTTGAGCAGGGTCTGAAGGAAGCCATGGCCAATGGTGTATTGGCTGGCTACCCACTGATTGACGTTAAGGCTAAGCTGTATGATGGTTCTTACCACGAAGTCGATTCTTCTGAAGCAGCGTTCAAGGTTGCCGCATCGATGTCCCTGAAGGCCGCTGCGCCTAAGGCTGGTGCCGTTATCCTCGAACCAATCATGAAGGTTGAAGTTGTGGCCCCAGAAGACAACTTTGGTGACGTTATGGGCCAGGTTACTGCTCGTCGTGGCCGCGTTGAAGGTATGGAGGCTCGTGGTAACGCCCAGGTGGTTAACGCCATGGTACCGCTGGCCGAAATGTTCGGTTACGCTACTACCCTGCGTTCTGCAACCCAGGGTCGTGGTACCTTCACGATGACTTTTGACCACTACGAAGCAACGCCTAAGTCTATTCAAGAAGAAATCATCAAGAAGAACGGCGGCCAGTAATTTTTTACTGACTGCAAATGAAACGCCCGCACGGTTTTTCGACCGTCGCGGGCGTTTTTTGTCGACTCGACTTTTATTATAGAAGTAATTTTAAATGATGGTGGCGCCTAGTACGCTACGGAAATGGTTCAGCGCCCATTCCTGACCGCCGGGAGTGAAGGTGGCGGTGGCATCCGCATTGATGGTAATATGGTAGCCGAGATTATACGCGTCAACAGCAGTGTGCAGTACGCAGATGTCGGTGCAAACGCCGACGAGCTCTAGGTCACGAACGTTGCGTTCGCGCAACCAGATATCCAGCGTGGTACCGGCGAAACTCGAATAGCGCGTTTTGGCAAAGGCGTTGACGCGCTCTTGGTCCTGGTGCTGACTGAACCAGTCGCCGGTTCGACCGTAGTAGTCGCGCCCCCAAGTATTGAGTTCGTTGTGCGGCGGGAACAGCTTGGTTTCGGGGTGAAACTGATCGCCAGCCACGTGCAGGTCCGCGGGTAGGTAAACCCAACCGCCTTCTGCAAGCGTCTTATCCGCAGCGGCGACAATTGCCTCGTCAATGGCCTGGGCGGGCGCTCCAGCCGTCAATGCTCCGTCCGTTGCGACAAAATCATTCGTGTAGTCGATGATGAGTAATGCGTTAGTCATAATTTCCTCCTGGTTTGCGGCTGTAGTTAAGATTGGGATGAGTCACTTGACGTGTCTTGACACCTATTCTACAACAGAAAACAATCAATGAAAATGGCCTGCAAACGTCAAGTGGGTGATTCCCTACAATGGTATGGGTAATCCGAACAAGTGGGGGAGCATCAGCCAACGAGGGTCGGCATACGCGAACAATGAAAGTAGCACAATAAACATGCATAAAGGCCTTGAACTCGGGCTTAATATCATGTATACTTACAAAGTTGCAGGTTAATTCGGGGCGCAGTGCGCGTTCCGGAGCGGTTTGCACGAGTATAGCGCAGATGTGAGAGGTTGCGACACGCCCGGCCGCTTTGCCACGGAGAGCGCGACGGAAATTTTCACGGAGCTAGTCTACTAATGATAATAGACGAAGGAGGACACACAATGGCAAAACAGAAGATTCGGATCCGGCTCAAGGCTTACGAGCACCGGATTATCGATCAGTCCGCAGAGAAGATTGTTGAGACCGCAAAGCGCACAGGTGCTACGATCTCTGGCCCAATCCCACTGCCAACGGAGCGTACACTTTACACGGTGCTGCGTTCCCCACATAAGCACAAGGATTCACGGGAACAGTTCGAAATGCGCACGCACAAGCGTCTGATCGACATTGTTAACCCAACGCCAAAGACAGTTGATGCTTTAATGAAGCTTGACTTGCCTAGCGGTGTTGATATCGAGATTAAACTTTAATCTGTAAGAAACTGGAGGTGTACCCATGTCTCGAAAAGGAATCTTAGGTAAAAAGGTCGGCATGACCCAGGTCTTTACTGACAACGGCGAGTTGGTTCCAGTTACTGTCATTGACGTAACTGGCAACACGGTATTGCAGGTTAAGACTGACGCAACTGATGGCTACGAAGCCGTTCAGTTGGGGTTTGGCGACAAGCGTGAAGTTCTGTCCAACAAGCCAGAAGCTGGCCACGCAAAGAAGGCAGACACCACCCCTAAGCGCTTCATTAAGGAGATCCGTGATGTAGCGCTTGATGATTATGAGGTTGGTGCCGAAGTTAAGGCTGACACCTTTGCAGCAGGCGACATCGTGGATGTCACCGGGATTACAAAGGGTCACGGATACCAAGGTAACATCAAGAAAGACGGTCAGCGTCGCGGTCCTATGGCCCACGGTTCTCGCTACCACCGTCGTCCTGGTTCACTTGGTGCCATCATTAATCGTGTGTTCCCTGGTAAGAAGTTGCCAGGGCGCATGGGTAACAAGAAGGTTACCATGCAGAACCTCGAAGTTGTGGCTGTAGATACTGACCACAACGCATTGCTCATCAAGGGTAACGTCCCTGGGGCAAACAAGTCCTTTGTTACCGTTCGCACGGCTGTTAAGTCGGTCGCAAAATAAATCACGAAGGGAGGACATTAACAGATGGCTAACGTTACTTTGTACAAGCAAGATGGCTCAGAAAACGGCTCCGTTGAATTAAACGATGCAATTTTCGCCATTGAACCAAACCAGAACGTGGTGTTTGATGCAATCATCATGCAGCGTGCTTCTCTTCGTCAGGGCACCCACGCGGTTAAGAACCGTTCCGCCGTTTCTGGCGGTGGCCGCAAGCCATGGCGTCAGAAGGGTACCGGTCGTGCCCGTCAGGGTTCCATCCGTTCACCACAGTGGCGTGGCGGTGGGATCGTCTTCGGACCAACCCCACGTAGCTACAGCTACAAGCTGCCTAAGAAGGTTCGTCGCCTGGCCCTGAAGTCTGTACTTTCCGAGAAGGTTACAGACCAGAACCTGGTTGTTGTTGACGCTTTGAGCTTCGACGCACCAAAGACGAAGGCATTCGCACAGGCAATGACTGCCCTGAACGCCAACGAAAAGACCTTGGTTGTTCTGGAAGCCGGCAACGACAACGCTGCTTTGGCTGCCCGGAACCTGCCAAACGTCAAGGTGGTTGTTGCTGATGGTATCAACGTTTTGGATATCGTTAACAACAACAAGCTGGTTGTCACACAAGCAGCTCTCCAAAAGATTGAGGAGGTATTCGCATAATGGATGCACGCGATATTATTCTTCGCCCAATCATTACCGAACAGTCTACCGCCGAGATGGACAACCGCAAGTACACGTTCGAAGTTAACCTGAAGGCCGACAAGACCCAGGTTAAGCGCGCAGTCGAAGAAATCTTCGGCGCCAACGTTAAGAACGTCAACATTGCTAATGTTCGCGGCAAGAAGAAGCGCCAGGGTCGTTACGAAGGTATGACTCGTCGTCGTCGCAAGGCGATTGTGACCCTGACTGCTGATTCCAAAGACATCAAGATTTTCGAAGATTAATTCGAAAAATTTTTAAAAGGAGGTTAATAACGTGGCGATTATTAAGTACAAACCAACCACCAACGGTCGTCGTAACATGTCTGGTTCCGACTTTGCCGACATCACCAAGAAGCGTCCTGAACGCTCCCTGTTGGAAAGCCAGAGCCACACCGCCGGCCGTAACGCACATGGACACATTACTGTCCGTCACCGTGGCGGTGGTAACAAGCAGTTCTACCGTGTGATTGATTTCAAGCGGCAGAAGGATGACATTACCGCTAAGGTAACGGCCATCGAATACGATCCAAACCGTACAGCAAACATTGCTTTGCTGACATATGAAGATGGGGTTAAGTCCTACATCCTAGCACCAAAGGGCCTGAAGGTGGGCGACAAGGTTGTTTCTGGCCCTGACGCCGACATTAAGCCTGGTAACACGTTACCATTGACTAACATTCCTGATGGTACTTTGATTCACAACGTTGAATTGAAGCCAGGCAAAGGTGGTCAGTTGGCACGTTCCGCTGGTGCTTCCGCACAGTTGCTGGGTCACGATGGCAAGTACGTCACCGTTCGCCTGTCTTCCGGTGAAGTCCGGATGATCCTCTCCGTCAACCGTGCAACGATTGGTGAAGTTGGTAACGCAGAACACTCACTGATCAGTATTGGTAAGGCCGGTCGCAAGCGTTGGCTCGGTTTCCGTCCAACTGTTCGTGGTTCGGTTATGAACCCTAACGATCACCCACATGGTGGTGGTGAAGGTAAGGCTCCTATCGGTCGTCCATCTCCTCTTTCCCCATGGGGTAAGAAGACGTTGGGTAAGAAGACGCGTGATCACAAGGCTAAGTCCGAGAAGTTCATCGTCCGTCACCGTAAGCACAAGTAAACCACTACGATTAGTAGTTAAGGAGGTCACAAAATGGGTCGCAGTCTTAAAAAAGGACCTTTTGCCGATGCCAGCCTTCTAAAGAAGGTTGAGGCACAGGCAGATAACGAGAAGAAGACCGTCATCAAGACCTGGTCTC
Source organism: Lacticaseibacillus pantheris DSM 15945 = JCM 12539 = NBRC 106106 (assembly GCF_001591865.1). Lineage (NCBI taxonomy): Bacteria > Bacillati > Bacillota > Bacilli > Lactobacillales > Lactobacillaceae > Lacticaseibacillus > Lacticaseibacillus pantheris. The sequence continues at coordinate 32,731 of NZ_BCVS01000008.1, read as the reverse complement.
GTCGTTCAACTATTTTCCCAAGTTTCATCGGCTACACCTTTGCAGTGTACGATGGCCGGAAGCACGTTCCAGTTTACGTGTCTGAAGACATGGTTGGTCACAAGCTCGGTGAGTTTGTCCCAACACGGACTTTCCGTGGCCACGCCGTTGATGACAAGAAAACCGGCGCACGCTAGAAAGGAGCAATTCAGACATGGCTGAAACAATTACGTCTGCAACCGCAACGGCGAAGACAGTACGAATTGCTGCTCGCAAAGCGCGGTTGGTAATCGACTTGATTCGCGGCCGGAGCGCAGCAGAAGCTCTGGCAATCCTTGAATTCACGCCTCGCGCGGGTTCACCGATCATTGCTAAGGTATTGAAGAGTGCGATTGCTAACGCAGAACACAACTTCGACTTGGATGCACAAAACCTGTACGTCAAGGACGCTTTCGTTAACGAAGGCCCAACCTTGAAGCGGTTCCGTCCACGGGCCAAGGGTTCTGCATCACCAATCAACAAGCGTACGAGTCACATCACCGTGACCGTCGCTGAGCAAGAAGCATAAGGAGGGATAACGCGTGGGTCAAAAAGTAAATCCTAATGGGTTCCGTGTCGGTGTCATTCGTGACTGGGAAGCTAAGTGGTATGCCGAGAAGGACTATGCCACATTCCTGCACGAGGACCTGCACATCCGCGAATTCATTAACAAGAAGCTCGCCGATGCGTCTGTCTCGACCATCGAAATCGAGCGTGCCGCTAACAAGGTCAACATTTCTATCCACACCGCTAAGCCAGGGATGGTTATCGGTAAGGGTGGTGCTCAGGTCGAAGCCCTGCGTAAGGACATCGTTGCCCTGACCGGCCGTAACGTGCACATTAACATTGTTGAAATTAAGAAACCTGACCTGGACGCCAAGTTGGTTGCTGATAACATCACCGACCAGTTGGAACAGCGTATTGCATTCCGTCGCGCAATGAAGCAGACGATGCAGCGCTCAATGCGTGCAGGTGCTAAGGGTATCAAGGTACAGACGTCCGGCCGTTTGAACGGTGCCGACATGTCTCGCCGTGAGCACTATTCCGAAGGGACTGTGCCTCTGCACACTCTGCGTGCGGATATTGATTACTCTTGGCAGGAAGCTAAAACCACTTACGGTAAGCTGGGCGTTAAGGTCTGGATCTACCGTGGTGAAATCTTGCCGGAAAAGGCAAATAACTCTGCGAAGGGAGCGAAGTAACCAATGCTAGTACCTAAGCGTGTTAAGCACCGCCGTGAATTCCGTGGCAAGATGCGTGGCGCCGCAAAGGGCGGCACCAAAGTTGACTTTGGTGAATATGGACTGCAGGCTCTGGAATCCCACTGGATCTCCAACCGTCAGATTGAAGCTGCTCGTGTTGCCATGACCCGTTACATGAAGCGTGGTGGTAAAGTTTGGATCCGTATCTTCCCACACAAGTCCTACACCAGTAAGGGTGTTGGTGTACGTATGGGTAATGGTAAGGGTGCACCAGAAGGCTGGGTAGCCGTTGTTAAGCGCCAGAAGGTGATGTTTGAAGTTGGTGGCGTCTCTAAAGAGGTCGCAACTGAAGCATTGCGTTTGGCTTCTAACAAGCTCCCAATCCGTACCAAGGTGATCGAGCGCCAGGAAGCAGGTGAGCAGAATGAAGGCTAAAGAAATTACCGCATTGAGCACTGCTGAGATGTTGGACAAGGAAAAGCAATACAAAGACGAATTGTTCAACCTCCGTTTCCAGCAGGCAACCGGTCAGCTGGAAAACACTGCTCGTTTGAAGCAGGTTAAGAAGAACATTGCCCGGATTAAGACGGTTCTGCGTCAGCAGCAACTGAACAAATAATCGGAAAGGAGCCCAGTACTTTGGAAGAACGTAATAGTCGTAAAGTTTATCAGGGCCGCGTTGTCTCTGACAAGATGGACAAGACCATTACCGTCGAGGTCAACACTACCAAGACCCACCCGGTATATGGCAAGCGTGTTAAGTACTCCAAGAAGTACTACGCCCAGGATGACGAAAATGCCGCCCACGTAGGTGACACTGTTCGCATCATGGAAACACGTCCTCTGTCAAAGAACAAGCGTTTCCGGTTGCTCGACATTGTCGAGAAGGCCGTTATTATCTAGAGCATTTCGTGACGAAAGGAGGACACAACAGTGATTCAACAAGAAAGTCGCCTCAAAGTGGCAGACAACTCCGGTGCACGCGAAATCCTCGTGATTAAGGTCCTTGGTGGTTCTTACCGCAAGACCGGTAACATCGGTGACGTCGTAGTCGCAACTGTAAAACAGGCAACACCAGGTGGCGTTGTCAAAAAGGCAGATGTCGTTAAGGCTGTGATTGTACGGACTAAGTCAGGTGCTCACCGTACCGACGGTTCATACATCAAGTTTGACGAAAATGCCGCAGTCATCATCAATGATGACAAGACGCCAAAGGGTACGCGTATCTTTGGCCCCGTTGCTCGTGAGTTGCGTGACAACGACTTTATGAAGATCGTTTCACTAGCACCCGAAGTTCTGTAATTTTCATAGGAGGAGGTGCAACATGTTATTCAAAACAGGTGATAAGGTGCGTGTCATGCGTGGAAAAGACGCTGGCAAAGAAGGCACCATCAAGCAGGTCCTGAAGAGTAAGGACCGCGTCATCGTTGAGGGCATCAACATGGTTAAGAAGCACGTGAAGCCGTCGAATACTAACCCTAACGGTGGTATCGTCGATGCTGAAGCAGCAATTCACGTTTCTAACGTCATGTTGCTCAACCCGAAGGACAACAAGCCATCCCGTGTCGGTATCGCCGAACAGGACGGCAAGCGTGTGCGCGTAGCCAAGAAGTCTGGCACCGCTCTCGACAAGTAAAGGAAAGGAGGACCTATTTTTCATGGCAAACCGTTTACAAGAACGTTATAAGCAGGAAATTGCACCGGCGCTGAACAAGCAGTTCAGTTACAAGAGCACGATGCAGACGCCAAAGATTGACAAGATTGTTTTGAACATGGGTGTTGGTGATGCTACACAGAACGCCAAGAACCTTGACGAAGCCGTTAGTGAATTGGCACTGATTTCTGGTCAGCAGCCAATGACGACTAAGGCTAAGAAGTCAATTGCCAACTTCCGTCTGCGTGAAGGCATGCCAATTGGTGCGAAGGTCACCCTTCGTGGCGAGCGGATGTACGACTTCCTGGACAAGTTAATCAACGTTTCCCTACCACGTGTCCGTGACTTCCGCGGTATCTCACCAAAGAGTTTCGACGGTCGTGGCAACTACACCCTGGGTGTACGCGAACAGTTGATTTTCCCAGAAATCGACTATGACAAGGTTAACCACGTACGTGGGCTCGATGTTGTCATTGTTACTACTGCGCAAAATGATGAAGAAGGTCTCGCACTGCTCAAGCAGTTCGGGATGCCATTCGCTAAGTAAGGAGGTCAACCACTTGGCTAAGAAGTCTTTAATTGTAAAGAACCACCGGCCTGCTAAGTTCGCTGTTCAAGAATACACTCGTTGCGAACGCTGTGGTCGGCCACACTCCGTTTACCGCAAGTTCAAGCTTTGCCGGATTTGCCTTCGTGAGTTAGCACACGCCGGTCAGATTCCTGGTTTGAAGAAGGCCAGCTGGTAATCAATTCACTTAGACAAAGGAGGTTAAATCAATGGCTCTGACAGATCCTATTGCAGACTACTTGACTCGCATTCGTAACGCCAACATGGTGCGTCACGAAAGCCTAGAAGTACCTGCTTCCAAGATGAAGAAATCCCTTTCCGAAATCTTGAAGAACGAAGGGTTCATCCGTGACTACGAAGTTATCGATGACGACAAGCAAGGCATGATCCGCATCTTCCTGAAGTACGGGAAGGACAACGAAAAGGTCATCTCTGGTTTGAAGCGTATCAGCAAGCCCGGCTTACGTACTTACGTTAAGGCGGACGCTGTCCCTAAGGTTCTCAATGGTCTCGGGATTGCAATCATTTCCACTTCCAACGGTGTTATCACCGACAAGGAAGCTCGTGCCAAGAACGTCGGTGGCGAAGTACTCGCCTACGTTTGGTAATACAAAATTAACAAAGGAGGTGCCTACCTGTGAGTCGTATTGGTTATAAGGACGTCACGCTGCCAGAAGGGGTTTCTGTTTCCCGCGACGGCAACGTTGTGACCGTTAAGGGTTCCAAGGGTGAACTCACCCGCGAACTGAGCGCCGACATTAAGATGACGGTGGACGGTAACACGGTATCATTTGACCGTGACAACGATAATTTAAAGGCTATCCACGGTACTACCCGTGCCGTATTCAACAACATGGTTGTTGGGGTAACTGAGGGCTTCAAGAAGGACTTGTCTCTGGTCGGTGTTGGTTACCGTGCCCAGATGCAGGGTTCTAAGCTGGTCCTGAACGTTGGTTACTCTCACCCGGTTGAAATGGAAGCACCAGAGGGCGTGAAGGTTGAAGTGCCTAGCACAACTGCCATCACTGTTTCTGGTATCAGCAAAGAGAAGGTTGGCCAGTTCGCCGCTGAAATCCGCGCTGTCCGCTCCCCAGAACCATACAAGGGTAAGGGTATCCGTTACGTCGATGAATATGTTCGGCGTAAGGAAGGTAAGACTGGTAAGTAGTAGTCAGTTATTGGCTGCATAAAACATTTATGAGGTGAACATTGTGATTTCAAAGCCAGATAAGAACAAGACTCGTGCAAAGCGCCACGCGCGTGTACGGGGCAAGATTTCTGGTACGAGCGAGCGCCCACGCTTGAACGTATTCCGTTCCAACAAAAACATCTACGCTCAATTAATTGATGACGTAGCGGGTGTGACGTTAGCAAGTGCCTCCACTCTCGATAAAGAAGTTAAAGCCGATGCTACTAAGACTGAACAAGCCGCAACGGTTGGTGAACTGATTGCCAAGCGTGCCGTTGCTGCTGGTAAGGCCAACGTAGTTTTCGATCGTGGTGGTTACGTCTACCATGGTCGTGTTGCTGCACTAGCCGAGGCTGCTCGCGAGAACGGCCTCGAATTCTAACACAGGAGGAAAAACCTAACATGGCATCATTTATCGATCCAAACCAACTCGATTTGGAAGACGAAGTCGTCGCTATCAACCGAGTTACTAAAGTTGTCAAGGGTGGTCGCCGCCTGCGTTTCGCTGCTATTGCGATTGTTGGTGACAAGAACGGCCACGTCGGCCTTGGTACTGGGAAGGCTCAGGAAGTTCCTGAAGCTATCCGCAAGGCCGTTGAAAACGGTAAGAAGAACCTGATTGCAGTGCCACGTGTTGGTACTACGATTCCGCACGAAGTGATTGGTCACTACGGCGCTGGTGAAGTGCTGTTGAAGCCATCCGTTGAAGGTTCTGGGGTTGCCGCTGGTGGTGCCGTCCGTGCCGTTATGGAATTGGCCGGTATCGGTGATATCACTAGTAAGTCCCTTGGTCGTAACACACCAATCAACATGGTTCGTGCTACCATCGAAGGCTTGAAGCAGCTGAAGACCGCTGAAGAAGTTGCTGATCTGCGCGGCGTGTCCGTTGCACACCTACAAGACTAGGAGGTAGTCAACAATGGCTCAATTGAAAATCACGTTGACTCGGTCTGCGGCACACCGTCTGCCGAAGCAGCGCAAGATTGTCAAGGAATTTGGCCTGGGCCGTGTGAACAGCTCGGTTATCAAGCCAGATAACGCCGCAACTCGTGGTGTTATCAACCAGATTTCCCACCTGGTTTCCGTTGAAGAAGTTAAGGACTAACAAAACTATATACAAGGAGGTGCGCACATCCATGAAGTTACACGAACTCACTCCAAGTGAAGGTTCACGTCACAGCCGCAAGCGTCTTGGCCGTGGTACTTCTAGCGGTCAGGGTAAGACTGCCGGTAAGGGTACTAAGGGTCAATTGGCACGTCAGGGTGGCAAGACTCGTCTTGGGTTTGAAGGTGGCCAGATGCCACTGTTCCGTCGTATGCCTAAGCGCGGTTTCAAGAACGTTAACCGCAAGGACTACGCCGTAATCAACCTGGCAGACCTGAACCGTTTTGATGATGGTACTGAGGTTACTCCAGCATTGCTCGTTGAGAGTGGCTTGGTTAAGAACGAACTCGACGGTATCAAGCTGTTGGGTAACGGTGAATTAACCAAGAAGCTGACCATCAAGGTAGCAAAAGCATCCGCAACTGCTAAAGAAGCTGTTGCAGCAGCAGGCGGTTCGATTGAGGTGATCTAATGATTGCGACCCTCAAAAACGCTCTCAAGGTAAAGGACATCCGGCACAAGATGTTGTTCACCCTGATCGTTTTGCTGGTTTACCGGTTAGGCGCAAGTATTTCGGTACCTGGGATTGATGCTGGTCAACTCACTAAGATGGGTGATACCGGCCTCATTTCCATTCTATCGACCGTCAGTGGTGGTGGCCTGTCGAACTACTCCATCTTTGCTTTGGGGGTTTCGCCATACATTACCGCACAGATTATCATTCAACTGTTACAGATGGACATCGTGCCGAAGTTTGTTGAATGGAGTAAACAGGGTGAAGTTGGTCGGCGCAAGCTGAACCAGATTACCCGTTACCTGACCATTATCTTGGCTTTTGTCCAGGGTATTGGTATCACCGCTGGGTTCCAAGTGCTTTCCCAATACGGGTTGGTCAAGGATCCTAGCGTTGAGCAGTACATCGTCATCGGGATTATTTTGACCGGTGGTACGATGCTACTGACTTGGATGGGTGAGCAAATTACCGATAAAGGTCTGGGCAATGGTGTGTCCATGATTATCTTTGCCGGTATCATTGCTCGCCTCCCATCCGGGATTCAGGAAATCTGGACGGACCAAATTACGAACAACAACGCAGCGGATCGTTGGCAGGGAGCCCTCTTCATGGCGGGTCTCGTGGTACTGGTCATCGTTGTCGTTGCGTTCGTAACCTGGGTGCAACAAGCTAACCGTAAAATTCCGATTCAGTACACGCGCCGTGTGACCAGTGCGGGCGACAATTCCTACTTGCCCCTCAAGGTTAACGTTGCCGGTGTGATCCCCGTCATCTTTGCCAGCTCATTAATTGTGACGCCACAAACTATTTTGATGGCGTTCCAAAAGAGTCATGGCAGTGATGGTTGGTACATCACATTGACTAACATCTTTAGCCTAGAGAAGCCAATCGGGATTGTTTTGTACACCGTACTGATTGTTTTGTTCACGTTCTTCTACGCCTTTGTCCAGGTTAACCCGGAAAAGCTGTCGGAGAACTTGGTCAAACAGGGTAGTTACATTCCGGGTGTTTGGCCCGGTAAGGAAACGGAAAAATTCGTTTCCCGGATTCTCATGCGGTTGTCCGTTGTCGGGGCCCTCTTCCTTGGGTTGATTGCCCTGATGCCACAGTTAGCAGCGTTGCTGTGGAACTTACCACAGTCAATTGGTTTGGGTGGTACCAGCCTGTTGATCGTGGTCATGACAGCCATTGAGTTGGTACGCCAGCTGGATGGGTTGCTCATGAAACGCGAATACGTTGGCTTCATTCAGGGCGACCTGGTGAAGAAATAGCTAAACGGAGGCTACAAAAAGTGAATCTGATTTTAATGGGTCTACCAGGCGCGGGTAAGGGTACTCAAGCCGAGAAAATCGTCGTGAAGTACCCAATTGCTCACATTAGTACTGGCGACATGTTCCGGGCAGCGATGGCTAACGGTACTGAGCTCGGCAAACAAGCCAAGTCCTATATGGACCAGGGCCAGTTGGTGCCAGACGAAGTCACTGAAGGTCTCGTCAAGGAGCGTCTGCAGGAACCAGATACTGAATCTGGTTACATGCTGGATGGTTTCCCACGGACGATTGCCCAGGCGGAGGCGTTGACTGATATCACCGCCGAGCTGAACAAGCCGTTGGATGCGGTCATCAACATTGACGTTGACCCAAAAATCCTGGCTGACCGTCTGAGCGCACGTTATATCTGCAAAACCTGTGGGGCAACATACAACAAGTTGTACCATAACCCCAAGGTTGAAGGAACCTGCGACCGCTGTGGTGGTCACGAGTTCTTCCAGCGGGATGACGATAAGCCAGAAACCGTTCAGAACCGTCTGCAGGTAAACATTGAAATGAACACGCCCCTGCTTGATTTCTACGCCGACCGGAAGTTGCTGTACACCGTTAATGGTGATCAGGATATTGACGCGGTGTTCGCAGAGATTGAAAAAATTCTCGCGGCTATGGCCTAACTCGAGGATGGCACCGTCTGTCGGCTGACAGACTTGTTTTCAACTTGCGAACTTTGTGGTACACTGCTTTGGTGTGCCGGACGGTCGGCGCCCATTTTTGGGTGCGTGATTAATTGTGACCAAAACGGACGAGGAGGAAAAGGTTTCGTGGCAAAAGACGATGTCATTGAGATTCAGGGCACCGTGGTGGATACGCTACCCAACGCGATGTTTAAAGTAAAGCTTGAAAACGATGCAGAAATTCTCGCGCACGTTTCCGGTAAGATTCGGATGCACTACATTCGGATTCTGCCTGGTGACCGCGTGACGGTGGAGTTATCTCCATACGACCTGACAAAGGGTCGGATTACTTACCGTTTCAAGTAGTCAACACAGGAGGCATTTTAAAGATGAAAGTACGTCCATCTGTTAAGAAAATGTGTGAGCACTGCAAGGTTGTCCGCCGCAAGGGCCGCGTGATGATTATTTGCTCTGCAAACCCAAAGCACAAGCAGCGCCAAGGATAATAACTAACACTAAAATAGGAGGTGTCATCACATGGCTCGTATTGCAGGTATTGATTTACCCCGCAACAAGCAAATTGTCATCGGTCTGACTTACATTTACGGTATCGGTAACACGACTGCGCGTAAGATTGTCGCAGCAGCCGGCGTTCCCGAAAATGTTCGTGTTGCAGACCTGACTCCTGACCAGGAAGACAAGCTGCGTGCGGAAGTAGATAACGTTCGTGTCGAAGGTGATCTGCGTCGTGAAGTTAGCATGAACATTAAGCGGCTTCAGGAAATTGGCTCATACCGTGGCATGCGCCACCGTCGTGGTCTGCCAGTTCGCGGTCAGCACACCAAGAACAACGCACGTACTCGCAAGGGTAAGAAGACTACCATTGCTGGTAAGAAGAAATAATAAAGGAGGTCTGTACTGATGGCAACAAGGAAAACAACGCGCAAGCGTCGTGTGCGTAAGCACATCGAAAGCGGTGTTGCGCACATCCACGCCACTTTCAACAACACTTTGGTCATGATTACTGATGCCCAAGGTAACGCAGTGGCTTGGTCTTCTGCTGGTGCACTTGGCTTCAAGGGCTCCCGTAAGTCCACGCCATACGCTGCACAAATGGCTGCAGAAGCAGCTGCTAAGGAAGCAATGGAACACGGCATGAAGTCCGTTGAAGTAGCCGTTAAGGGTCCTGGTTCGGGCCGTGAAGCTGCTATTCGTGCCATTCAGGCTGCCGGTATTGACGTTACGGCTATTCGCGACGTTACACCAGTGCCTCACAATGGTTCTCGTCCTCCAAAGCGTCGTCGGGTGTAGTTCGCATGCCCTACGCTTTGTTGAGCGCGTGGGTATGTCGCACATCACTCTCGATTTGAAAGGGGTACACAATAGATGATTGAATTTGAAAAGCCAAACATCACCAAGGTTGAAGAAGACAACAACTACGGTAAGTTTGTCGTCGAGCCACTCGAACGCGGGTATGGTACTACGCTCGGCAATTCGTTGCGGCGAATTTTGCTTTCATCTTTGCCTGGGGCAGCGGTTTCCAGCGTACACATTGATGGCGTCGTGCATGAATTCTCGACGATTGATGGTGTATTGGAAGACGTCACCCAGATTATCCTCAACATTAAGAAGCTTGCTTTGAAGGTTGAGGGTGAGGAAGAGGACAAGAAGGCCACCATCTTGGTCGAGGGTCCGGCTGTCGTGACAGCTGCGGACATCAAAACAGATGCTGACGTTGAGGTATTGAACCCTGACCAGTACATCTGTACCATTGCCGAAGGCGGTCGCCTGGAAATGGAAATGACGATCAAGACTGGTCGTGGGTATGTTCCGGCTGATCAGAACAAGTCTGACGACCAGCCGATTGGGGTCATCGCTGTGGATTCCATCTTTACCCCAATTAGTAAAGTTAACTACACGGTTGAGAGTGCTCGTGTGGGCCGTCGCAGTGATTTTGATAAGCTGACGTTGGATGTCTGGACGAACGGGTCAATTACCCCTAGTGCAGCCATTGCGTTGGCCGCCAAGATTTTGACGGATCACCTGGCAATCTTTGTCAACCTGACTGATGACGCCAAGAACGCCGACATCATGGTTGAAAAGGAAGACAGTCAGCGTGAAAAGTTACTTGATATGACTATCGAGGAACTGGACCTGTCTGTTCGTTCTTACAACTGTCTGAAGCGTGCCGGTATCAACACCGTTCAGGAATTGACCGACAAGACTGAAGCAGAAATGATGAAGGTACGTAACCTCGGCCGGAAGTCGCTTGAAGAAGTTAAGAACAAGCTGTCCGACTTGGGCCTTAGCCTACGTCAAGAAGACTAATTGTAAAGGAGGAATAACACATGAGTTACCGGAAATTGGGCCGTACTAGTTCCCAGCGTAAGGCATTGCTCCGTGACCTGACTACTGACTTGATTATCAATGAACGTATCGTCACGACGGAAGCCCGCGCGAAGGAAATTCGTTCGACTACTGAAAAGATGATTACGTTGGGTAAGCATGGTGACCTGCACGCACGTCGTCAGGCTGCTGCGTTTGTTCGCAACGAAATTGCCGATGTTACTGAAGAAGGGGACGCAGTTGTGGTTACATCCGCATTGCAGAAGCTGTTCACTGACCTGGCAAAGCGTTACGAAGGCCGCAATGGTGGTTACACCCGGATTATGAAGACTAGCCCACGGCGTGGTGACGCCGCACCGATGGTTATCATCGAGCTGGTTTAATTATTCAGGTGGCATCTTGATGCCACAACCAGGCGGGTCGCACCCGGCTGGACGGATCAAGACGTGTGCGTAAGCAATTGCGTGCACCACTAAGTAAAACCGAATCGACCCTCGTTGGCCGATTCACTTTGATCATTTGATCGATGGAGCGTTACGATGATGGGTGCCACAGAGCGGAGTGGGGCGTTCAGAAGCTGAGCATTAACTTGACGTTGACGGAGGCGGTTTTCGCCGTAGTCAATGTCGGGTTAAGCGCAAGCTTCTGCCCCACGCAGCTCGACTCAGCTAATGTAAATTAGCACGTGGTATGGCCTATAGTGCCGGGGCGACGGTCCTCTTAGTCTAGCTTGCGAGTGCCAGGGCAACCTGGTCCTCCATCATTAAATGATTTTCTACATAGCAATTAAACGGTGGTTCACTTTGCGCAAAGGGTGACCGCGGTTCAGCAACGTTGCTAGGGCGGGTCGTGATGGCCCGCCTTTTTGGTACCCACAAATGAATGTGAGGCCGACGTCGATACCATAACCGTCGCTGTCAACAGTACCCGTGCCTGTGTTATCATAATTGGGTTAAACATACAGACTAAGACCAGTGAGAGGGGTGCCGCGTTTGGAACCAGTCATTAATATTGAGGACCTATCGTTCCGGTATCGGGATGCTGAACAAGATGCTTTACGGCACGTCTCGATGAGCATTCAACCTGGCGAATGGGTTGCCATTATTGGCCGTAATGGTAGTGGTAAGAGCACCCTTGCTGGCAACATTATCGGATTACTCGAACCAGAGCGGGGCCAGGTTACCAGTGGTCACGTGACGGTGAGCGGTTTACCACTGGACGATGAACACGTGTGGGATATCCGTGATCATGTCGGGGTGGTCTTCCAAAATCCGGATAACCAGTTTGTCGGTGCTACCGTTGCGGACGATATTGCCTTTGGAATGGAAAATCGTGCGGTGCCCCGGGAAGAGATGCACGAACGTGTGGCTGCGGCCCTGACTGCTGTCAACATGAGCGACTTTGCCGAGCGTGAACCGGCCCGGCTTTCTGGTGGGCAAAAGCAACGGGTGGCGATTGCCGGCATTGTGGCGCAGGCACCCGATATCATCATTCTCGATGAAGCCACATCAATGCTGGACCCGGCCGGACGCCGTGAGGTCATCGACCTGGTGACGCAGTTGCAGCATGAGCGCCACATGACCGTTTTGTCCATTACGCACGACCTCAGCGAAGCGGCGCGTGCCGACCGGATTATCATGCTGGCTCACGGTGAGGTGGCCGACGTTGGCACGCCCGCGGAGATTTTTACCCGCGGACACGAACTGGCCGATAACGGACTGGACGTACCGTATCCGGAGCAACTCAAAGCGGCGTTGCGGGGCCGCGGCATTCAGGTGCCGAACGAATACTTTACGGAGAAAGGACTGGTGGATTACTTATGGACATTACGTTCGACCATGTAAGCTATACCTACCAGCCCGGCACGCCGTTTGCGGGCGCGGGTCTGCGTGACGTGTCGACCACAATTCGTGGTGGCGAATACACGGCTATTATCGGCCATACCGGCTCGGGTAAATCGACCCTACTACAGCACCTGAACGCGTTACTGAAACCGACTGAGGGTACCGTCACGATTGGCGACCGGGTGATTACCCCGACAACGAATAACAAACACCTGCGGCCACTACGCCAGCAGGTGGGCATGGTCTTTCAGTTTCCTGAAAGCCAGCTTTTTGAATCCACCGTGCAGCGTGACATTGCCTTTGGTCCGGAAAACTTCGGCATGGGCAAAGACGAAGCCGCCCAGCTGGCTGCCGACACCGCCAAGTTGGTGGGGTTACCCGACGATGTTTTGGGGCGTTCCCCCTTCGACCTCTCTGGTGGACAAATGCGCCGTGTCGCCATTGCGGGCGTGCTGGCAATGCAGCCGTCCGTACTGGTGCTAGACGAGCCTACCGCCGGGCTGGATCCTGCCGGCCGACGCGACTTGATGGCGCTGTTTGCGCAATTGCACCGGGAGCAAGGGTTGACCATCGTTTTGGTGACGCACCAGATGGACGATGTGGCCGACTTTGCGGAACACGTCCTCGTCATGGACGGTGGTGCCCTGGTCAAGGAAGGCACCCCGCGGGAGATTTTTGCGGATGCCGAGTGGTTACAGGCGCACAGCCTAGCGCTACCGACTACTACCCGGATGGCCGGAGAATTAACCGAGCGGGGCTTTCACTTTGACCGCGTACCGCTGACGTTAGCGGAGCTCGCCGATGGGCTTGCACCACAGTTAGGGGGCTCACTTGATGAATAGTATGCTACTGGGACGCTATATTCCCGGCAATTCGCCGGTGCACCAACTCGATCCGCGCACCAAGCTATTGGGGTGTTTCTATTACATCGGCATCGTGTTCCTGGCAAATAACTGGATTACCTACGCGCTATTATTTGTGCTCACGCTAGGTCTGTTGCCCCTGGCGCGCGTGCGCTTGGGCTTCTTTCTCCGCGGACTACGGGCCATCATGTTTCTAATTCTGTTTACGGTGCTACTGCAGCTCTTCTTCACGACCGGGGGACACGTCTGGTGGCAGTGGGGATGGCTAACCGTGACGAGCAAAGGTGTACTGAACGCCGTGTACATTTTGTGCCGGTTGGTGCTCATCATCTTTGCGTCCACGTTACTGACGCTGACCACGCAGCCACTGGGACTCGCAGACGCGGTGGAGTCCATCCTCAAGCCGCTGAAGAAAATCCACGTACCGGTAACGGAACTCGCACTGATGTTGTCAATTGCGCTCCGCTTTGTGCCTACGCTGATGGACCAGACCACCAAGACGATGAACGCACAACGAGCGCGGGGCGTCGACTTCGGTAGTGGCGGCCCCATTAAACAACTTAAGTCGATTGTTCCGCTGTTCATTCCGCTGTTTGTGTCGGCATTTTCCATGGCCGACGACTTGGCGACGGCTATGGAAGCCCGGGGTTTTCGTGGCGGCGACGGCCGTACCCGCTATCGGGCCTTGGCCTACCATCGGGGGGACGTCGTGGCCGCTATTTTATTGGTGGCGGTAACCGTAGTACTGATTGTTTTGCGGACACATTGATGTGCAAAGGGGAATTGAAGTTTGGCTCACTATCGAATTACTGTTAAATATGACGGCACCAAGTTTGCGGGGTACCAGGTGCAACCACATCAACGCACGGTCCAGGGTGTGATTCAACGGGCGCTCGCCAAGATGGCTAAGGTGCCCTACATCCACGTCGACGGCTCCGGCCGGACTGACTCGGGTGTGCACGCACTGGGACAAGTGATCACCTTCGACACGCCCATCGATATCCCGGACCGCAACATGCTTGCGGCGCTGAACAGCATGATGCCGCTCGACATTTTGGTGTTGGAGTGTGCGCATGCCCCGGATGATTTCCATGCCCGTTACTCAGCGGTGGGCAAGCGCTACATGTACCGGGTGGCGCTAGGCAAGTACACTGACCCGCTCAAGCGTTTGTACACGGGTCACTATCCGTACAAAGTGGATGCGCAACGGATTCAGACCGCGTTACGGGACCTGGTGGGTACGCACGACTTCACGAGCTTTGCCGCGAGCGGTGGACAGATAGAGGATAAGGTGCGGACCATTTACGAGGCCACGTGCACCGAGGACACGCTCAACAATGAGTTGCGGTTTGAGTTCTATGGTAACGGCTTTCTGTACAACATGGTGCGGATTATGGTCGCGACGGCGCTAGAAATTGGTAATGGCCGCCGGGATCTGCACGACTTTGAGCGCGTGCTGGCCGCCAAGGATCGCCAGCAGGCGCGGGGGACGGCGCCTGCATCCGGATTATACCTGCAACAGGTTTATTACCCGGGAAATAATGCGGGCGCGACCATCTAGCATCGCATCTGGACGCGCAAAGTAGCGGCGGTGACTGGGCTACTTTGCGGGGGGGGATGCTCGCCGTCGATTCGCGGCAAATTCAGGATAGAACACGCCTGGACGCGTTGACGTTCACCGTGATATTTGATATTATATTAGCTGGTATTGTTTGCCCCACGTAAGCCCCGGAATCTTACTAGTGTCAAACAAACACAGAACATTGGAGGAAACTCATCATGAGTAAGTCATTTATGGCCAAGCCAGGTGAAATTGACCGCAAGTGGTACGTTATCGACGCTACCGACATTGCGCTTGGTCGCTTGGCATCCGTTGTTGCCACTATCCTGCGTGGTAAGAACAAGCCTACATTCACACCAAACGTAGATACTGGTGATAACGTGATTGTTATCAACGCAAGCAAGGTTAAGTTGACGGGTCGTAAGGCTACGGACAAGATCTACTACCACCACAGCCAGCATCCAGGTGGGTTGAAGCACGAAGTCGCTGGCGACTTGCGTGAAAACAACCCAGAACGTTTGATTGAATACGCCGTTAAGAAGATGTTGCCAACCAAGAACACGCTGGGTCACCAGCAGTTCCTGAAGCTGCATGTTTACGCAGGCGCTGACCACAAGCACGAGGCCCAGAAGCCAGAAGTGCTTGACATCAAGGGCTTGATTTAAGGAGGATACACATGGCAGACGTAGTATACAGCGGCACTGGTCGCCGCAAGAACTCCGTAGCCCGCGTACGTTTGGTACCTGGGAGCGGCAAGATTACGATGAATGGTAAAGATGCTAGTGAATACATGCCATTCAACACTTTGATTCAAGATATTAACCAGCCATTTGACTTGACTGAAACCAAGGGTCAGTACGACGTCTTGGTTAACGTTAATGGTGGTGGTTTCACCGGCCAGGCCGGCGCAACCCGTCACGGTATTTCCCGTGCGCTGTTGACTGTTGACCCTGACTTCCGTGCTGTCTTGAAGAAGGCCGGCATGCTGACTCGTGACCCTCGTATGAAGGAACGTAAGAAGCCAGGTCTGAAGAAGGCTCGTAAGGCTAGTCAGTTCTCCAAGCGTTAATTCGCGCAGAGAAATGCTGCTACAACAGCATTCAGACGAATGTTTTACCAAATCGGTCACCCTCCAATGGGTGGCTGATTTTTTTACTCAATGCATCTGGTAAAATGGTGGCAAAGGGGGTGGGCCAATGCCCGCATTTACGCGCCAGGACGCTTTAAACGTTATGAACGATCTGGGACTACCCGATGACAACAATTTTCTCTACGCATTTGCAACTAAGCCACTAAAAAATGAAGTAATCTGGAACGTGTTATCGAATGTACCGCAACTTTTCAGTGCATTCTTTGAATATCCGGTGGTTATGGTTTTTACGGAAAATAAGATATACGTACATGCCGTCGGTGGCAAACATAAAGGGGAAACTACAGTATTCAACAATGCTCAAATTGCAGAATTTGAAATTCGCACGTCAGCTATGCAGTCCAATATAGAGTTCTCATATGAAGGCAAACCGTTGCGTTTCTGGTTTATGGCCGACTCAACAGGACGATTAGCTTATGTTCATGAAAATTATGAAAGCTTAGCTACTAAACGCTGGTTTGATTTAATCTAGTTTTGCTCACAGGTGCTGGTAAAATAGGCTCTTCGTCAGGTAGAATTAATGTGTTTTGTGAAGCATCTAGACCTTAATTGGTCTAGGTGCTTTTATTTTTTTGCGCATACATCTGTTAATGTGATTGCAAGGGAGGCGGACCAATGCCATTTTTTAGACTGGAAATTAGGTTACAACTATAATGATTTCTGAGAAGTAAATCAAAGGAGTTTTAAACTATGAAAATTGCGATTATTGGTGCTACGGGCCACGTTGGCTCTGCAGTGACGGCTGGGGCGTTGCGCCAGGACCACGAGGTGACGGCGATTCTACGCCTTAATCCCCCCCAGATAAGGGCAAACTCGACAGTGCTGTCAAGGTGGTTGAACACGACGCACTAGCCTTGGCGAAAGAAGATTTATCTGGCTAGGACGCCATTGTGGACGGCTTTGCTTCCCCACAGTCTTATCAGCACATCGACGTTGCCGCAAACCTGATTAAGGCGTTTCCGGAAGATGACAAGACCAAATTGATCTTTGTTATTGGTTCCTCCACCTTGGAGAAAGCTGACGGAACCACGCTTTTGGCCGATAACCAGAAGCAATTCGCTGGTGCGCCTTGGCTGGCTGCAATGGTGCAACAATCCCGGAAATTTGAAATGCTCAAGTGGGTCACGAACGTCAACTGGACGGCGGTCACGCCAAACACTGATTTTGAACTCGGCGAAAAAACTGGTTTCAAACTCGGTGGTGATCAGGTATTGACGCCCACCGTTGAAGACAAGTCGCTGATCTCGTTTGGCAACTTCGCGGCAGCAATCTTAGACTAAATCGAACAGAACAAGCACCCGCAACAGCGGTTCTCCGTCATCAACGCCTAAAGATGACTGATAGACAAAAACGGTAACAGCATTAGCAGACTTCATTAACCGTAAAATGGGGATAGTGAGCAACTGAAGTGTCCTTTAATTTTTAGACTTCTTGTCTAACTTTTGTGTGTTGCCTCAATAATAGCTTAGATCAAAATATCCTGGTGGCCATTAATCAACGTTGCACCAACATGCTGCTGAACAGTTTGTTTGAAAGGTTACAGCGATAGAGGGGATAATCGGGTCATTCGAACTGAGGAATGTGTGGGTCCTGCACACGGGTTACTTGTGCATCCTGAAATGACCCGCGTGAACTTAATTGCCGGCTATGATAAATTAACACTGCTACCTGCGGAAATTTCCCTTAGGTGGTCAAAGCCCTGGGCCAATACGGGACATAATGGCCCTGTTGGACAACAAACGCGGCTATTTTCGGTTACTAAAGTTGTCTATAATGATGGCAATCAATAAGGAGGGCCACGCATTATGACGACAAAAAAATTCTATGATATTGCTTTGGATCAGACGGATAAGCAGGCCGTTGCCGACCGTGCCGAGATTCGCGAGTTGCTCGAGTATGAGCGCTACACGCGTGACAACAGCCTGTATGCGCAGGAGGCAGCCTGTTACAGCGATGATGCGCAGATTCACGTGTCGTGGTATGACGGTCCAGCAAAGGGCTATTTTGCCAAAGTGGCGCAGGCAAACGGTGGTGGTGCAAAGCACAAGATCAATTACACTGCCGTTTGGGTTAATGGCAACAAGGCTATCGGCGAAATGCCCGTGATGATGCTGTCACCCAGGATTAAGCTCGACGGGCAAGCGGTCGATTTGCAATCCTATGCCCGTATTTTCACCCGATTGGAGAAGCAGGACGGTGTCTGGAAGATTATGGATGGCGACTGCATCTACGAACGTGATGAACTGATTCCCGTCATCCCTGGTCAACCTATCAAGATTGATACGGCTGAACTCGCGGGCTACCGTGAAAGTTACCAAGGCCTTTGCTACGTACTGGCACGAACCGGGATGCAAGGTAGTGACGACCTACCTGGTGATGATCAGCCCAATACGGTAGAGCAAGTCTATAGTGCAGCCAGTCAGTGGTTCTTTGCTTAGCTTCCTGTGCACACTGCAGTAACCGTCCCTCAATATGTCACCGTGGACCAACAGAATTGCTCCTGATTAATGGGGCGGTCTGTTGGTCCACATTTGTATTATGCTCGACGGACCCCGCGCGTTAAATATCCAAACCCATTGCCCCTCGCAAGCCACTAACGCTAAGCTCGACACTTTTTTCACGAATCTGTTCGGGCGTTAGGGACAGCTTACCGGCTAGACGCAAGCGGAGTAACGATAGAATTGTGTTGGCCGAAAAGCTGACGATAATGGTGGCGTCGTTAAGCGAATAGTCCGTTGCCTTCGTGATGGCTTCAGCCATGCGGGTGGAGACGTCATCGCGAATTTGGCGAATACGTCCAGAATGGTCATCCTGAAACAGAATGTACGAATAGAACTCCTGGTTGGCCAGGAAAAAGGCGGTCAGGGTATTAATCAGTAACCCCCGTTCGGCTAAGTAATCTTTGACCGCGTGCTGGCTAAGGCGGTCAAGTAAATCAACGCGGGCATCATCGACATAGGTGTTAACCAGATCCTCGATGGTGTCGTAGTGGAGGTAAAAAGTTTTACGGTTAATACCAGTCTTTTTGGCCAAAGCGGTTACACGAATCGGTTGTTCATGGTGCATAATCATTTCTTCAAACGCGGTACGAATGGCTTGTTCAGTTCGGGCTGCGCGGATATCCTGTTTTTGTTGTGCCATAATGTCCTCCGTTGCAAAAAAACTTACGCCACAATTTAACCATAAATGGGACATAAACCCCAAAAAATTTTTTTATGGGTTGGGGTTAACTGCAGACATGTTAGACTCGTTTTCATCAACCAAGATTTGGGGTAATGAGAGGAAGTATTAGCATGCTGAAGGCTGAATTAAAGTACATTACTAGCCACCGCCTATTGTTGGTTGCACTCATCATTATTGCGCTAATTCCATCAATATATGCGGTCACCTTTCTGAAATCAATGTGGGACCCGTACGGCAAGACGGGGGACCTCCCCGTGGCCATAGTGAACCACGATCAGTCCGCGACGATGAACGGTCAAAAGCTAACGCTCGGCCATAACTTGGCGTCTACACTCAAGGATAGTAAAAGTCTGGATTTTGAGGTGGTGTCGGCGCGTAAAGCGCACCAGGGGTTGAAGCAGGGCAAGTATTACGGTGTTTACACCATTCCCGCCAACTTTTCCAAGAACGCAACCACGGTGTTTTCCCGGCATCCCCGGCAGCTCCAGCTTCATCTCGAAACCAGCTCCGGCCATAACTTTTTTGCCGGTAAAATCGCCACTACGGCTGCCAGCAACATGCAGCGACAATTGAACGGTCAACTGAACGCGGCCTACACTAAGACCCTCGCGGCCGGGCTGAACAAAGTTGGGCGGGGGATGGCCACGGCAAGTACCGGTGCTGGAAAGCTGGCTAAGGGTAGTGCCACACTCCAATCGGGTAGCCAGCAGTTAACCAGTGGCCTGCAGACTTCTGCTGACGGCGAGCAGCGGTTGGCAACGAGTGCGGGTCAGTTAGCTAGTGGTAGTGCAGAATATGTTGCTGGCGTGCATTCTGCCAGCGCGGGTAGTCAGACGCTGGCGGGTGGCTTGGCGCAAAGTGCGAGTGGTGCACAAAGTGTGGGCAGTGGGGCGCAGAAACTCAGTGCTAACCTGGCAACTTTGCAGTCGGGTAGCCAAACTTTAGCTTCACAGTCCGCAGCGTTTAGCGCGCAGCTCAAGCAGTTTGCCCAGACTTTGGCTGCCAGCAATACTGGTGCTGCTAGTCAGCAGTTGGCCACATTGTTGCAGGCGACCGCCCAGACCCTCAACGCCGAGGGCCAGGCTCAGAGCGCAGCCATTGATCAAACTAAGAGCAACGTGGCGGCGACTGCTGCACAACTTAACTTGAACGCTGACCAAACCGCACAGCTGCAGACGGCAGCCACAAGTGCGTATAGTGCTACGGCAGCCAAGCAGTCGGCGAGCGTGCAGCCCCTGCTGACACAGCTGCAGTCGGCGCTGACCACCCTGAGTGGGTCGGCTGATCAATCGTCCAAGCTTAGTACCGCGCTCGACCAGCTCACGACGGGTGCCGACCGGTTAACCGCCGGCACCACGCAGATTGCGAATGGTGCGGCGGAGCTCAGTGCCGGTAGTACACAGCTAGTGGCGGGTAGTACGCAGCTGGCTAACGGTTCCGGGAAACTTTTGGCGGGAGCGACCAACCTGAATTCTGGTTTGGCCGTCCTGAGTAGCAAGGGCCAAACGTTAAGCACGGGGGCTGGTCAGTTGGCAACCGGTGCCAGCACTTTAGCGGCTGGTGGGAGCCAACTCGTTTCCGGCAGTAACCAGCTACAAAGTGGGACTGCCAGTCTGAGCACTGGTAGTCAAACCTTAGCCAAGAAGCTGAACGCCGGTGCCAGCGCGGTACCGAAGCTGAAGGTCACGCAGGCCACTACCAAGATGTTGACTAGCCCGACGACCGTAAAGGCGTACGAACGCGATTCCGTCCCGAACAACGGGACGGCTATGGCACCATACATGGCGGGGGTGGCTCTTTACGTGCTCGCGCTAGCGGTCAACCTGATGTATGACACGGTCAGCCCGCACACTAAGCCTAAAAATGGTGTGCAATGGTGGGCCAGCAAGTCGGTCATTATCAACGGCGTGGCCGTCCTGGGTGGGACACTGGAGTATCTATTCCTGCGCACCATTGCAGGTTTAAAGCCGGAGCAGGGTTTCGCAACCTGGTTAGTCATTGTCCTGACGGCGTTAGTCCTGATGAACATGGTTACCTGGCTCAACCTCGCGCTGAAGCAGTTAGGATCCTTTGTGGCCATGGTACTACTGGTCTTGCAGCTATCCAGTTCGGCCGGAACGTACCCGATCGTTTTGAGCGGCACGTTCTTCGAAAGACTACACCCATACCTACCCATCAGCTACACGGTTGACGCTTTGCGGCATACCATCATGATGAGTGATTGGCCGAGCACGGACTTGTGGGTACTGATAGGCTTCTTTATCGCCTTTGCCGCGCTTTTGCTGCTGAACTATACGCGCCGTTTTTTGCGGACCAGTCCCAGTGCTTTTAGTGACGAGGACAGCAAAGAAATAGACAATTCAATTGGCTAACAGATATGCCCCGCAGGCTGTGCTTGCGGGACATTTTTATCTAACTAGCAAAATTTTTTTGGCCGAATTGGCTGTCCACCCCACGATACGTGTAAGGCTGAACTCCCCATCATTCTGTATAATTGGTATATACCATCGGCAGCAATCGATGTATTGACGGATTTGGTCTAGACCTCTAACATAAGTGTTGTTATCTAGTAAGCGCTTTATTTTGGGCCATGGTTAACGTGACCAGAACAAAGCGTACCTTATGAGGAGGTGCAGTTATGCAGAAGTTTATGGATTGGTTGCAGGCAACCGTGATGCCACCAATGGCGCGAATCGGGAACAACAAGTACTTGGTTTCGATTCGTAATGGTCTGGTGCTCACGTTGCCCGCAATTATTTCTGGATCCGTGTTTATGATTCTGGCCAACATACCGATACCGGTGTGGACCCACTTCATCAAACCCTATGTGGGGATGATGGGGGTCGCGGTGAACGCGTCGTTCGGGATTATTTCCCTACTGGCCGTCATCGGGATTGGTTTTCAGTTGTCACAGGAATTAGGGGTCGACGCAATTTCGGGGGCAGGGTTGTCCACGATGGCGTTCATCCTGTTGTCGTTTAACGATAAGTTCACACTCGACACGGCGAATTTTTCTTCGTCCGGATTATTTACTGCCATTATTACGGCGTTCGTGTCGGTGTCGATCTTCAACTTTTTCAAGAAGCGCGACATTGTGATTAAGCTACCCGCGGGTGTGCCGCCGGCCGTATCGAACTCCTTTGTGGCTTTGATTCCGGGATTTGTCATTTTGATATTGTTCTGGACGGTCCGTGTACCGCTCGGCATCGACGTTAACCAGGTGGTACAAGCCATTTTCCACCCGTTGCTATTCGCGATGAACACGTTGCCAGGCATTCTGGTATACACGTTGCTGGTCTCGCTACTATGGGTCTGCGGGATTCACGGGGACATGACGCTTGAGGGCATCGCGGATCCCATCTTCCTCCAGTTCTTGACCGCGAACGCGACGGCGCTGGCGCACCACCAACCACTGCCGTACAACACCGCGATGGGTTTCTCCAGCCTCTTTGTCAACGTTGGGGGTACCGGCGCGACAATCACGTTGGTGCTACTGATGCTGTTTTCAAAGTCAAAGACGTATCGGGACCTCGGGCGGCTCGCGTTTCCGAGTGCGCTGTTTGAGATCAACGAACCCGTCATCTTTGGGTTCCCACTGGTTATGAATCCCATCACCATGATTCCGTTTATCGTGGTACCATTGGTGCTGGCAACCGGGAGTTTCCTGTTGATGAGCATTGGCTGGGTCTCGGCGCCGTCCGCGATGGTACCGTGGACCATGCCGCCAATTATTGGTCCCCTGATGGCCACCAACTGGGATTGGCGCGCCGCTGTTTGGTCCGCAGTTGAGTTGGTGATCGCAACCGCGGCCTACTACCCGTTCCTCAAGGCGGCTGAAAAGCAGATGCTGACGGACGAGCAGAAGCAGGTAACCGCAGCGGATCAGTAGAGACGTTTTGTTGTTGGCCTGGAGGAGGAAAAAATGACGACGAATTATCGTTTAGACGCGGCGAGCAACCGCGCAGCCTTTTACCAACTGTATTTATACGCGTTTAACGGGCAGGATACCGACGCCCGGCGGCAGTTCTTCAATGCCCGATACGCTCACGCCTGGATTTACGGCATACAGCACGATGGGGCGTTGACCTCTGGGCTGTATAGCTTGCCGTTCACGGTGGATTTTCACGGCGTCGATTACCGGATGAACGGCATTGGCGACGTGATGACGGCCCCCGAGTTTTCCGGACACGGTGGGGCGGGGACGCTAATCAAAGCCGCGTTGGCAGACATGCTGGAGCAGCACGTAACGCTGTCGTATCTGGCCCCGTTCTCGTATAGTTATTACCGCCGCTTTGGGTATGAACAGGTGTTCAACCACGTGACCTACACCATTAACCGTGGTGACGTGCCGCAATACCGCCCACAAACCGCAGCCGGCCGCGTTGTGCGGAGCAGCCTTGCGGACGCTTTGTCCGTGATTAAGCCATTGTACGCGCAAAGGCGGGCGGAACTGTCCGGTGGCCTCGTGCGTGAGGACTGGTGGTGGGATTACCTCACGCTCAAGAACCAGTGGGACGCCGCCGTTTACTACGACAACCATGATGTGGCGCAGGGCTACATGGTGTACAAGCGGTCCGCGACGACGCTCACGGTGCACAAGTTGTTAACCAACACAACGGCCGCCTTTGAGCAGTTGGCCGCGTTTACGTTCCGGCACGGCAACACCTTTGCGCAATTGCGGTACGAGTCGGCGGATAGTCGTTACCATGGCGATTGGTTTGCAAATCCGGATACCGTGGTCACGGTGGTGACGCCGTACATGATGGCCCGGATTGTTGACCTGGCTGATTTTAGCCAACGTTATCCGTACCGGCACGACTTTGAACCGGTACGGATTGCGGTTACGGATAACACGCTGTCAGCGAATAACGGTACGTGGTCTTTGAGTCGGGCTGACAGCAAGGTGACCGTGGAGCGGACCACGGATTCGGTGGATATCAGCGTCTCGATTCAGCAGCTGACCAAGGCCATGATGGGCACCACGAGTTTAACGACCCTCCTGCAAAGGGGCGAGGGCAGTGGCGACCTAGACGCGGCGCAACGGTTAGACCGGGCGTTACAGGACGCAGAGCCACAGGTGAATGATTATTTCTGATAGTTTATGTACGCAAAGAGGAGAGTGGACCACAATGCGGTTAGCTCCCGAGCACTAACGCAATAATGCCGATATTCCCGAACCTAGGAATATCGGCATTATTGTGTTAGGCACAGGGAGCTGCATTGTGGTCCGCGTTTGTAGGCCGGCTTCTCACCATAACTCCGATCGGTCAGAAGCCGGCCGGCGTCGATGTGCATAGTTTTGGTGCAGCTGCGAACTATGAGCGGTCTCCTCCCTGCGTTTCTACAACTAGTCTACAATCACGTAAGACTTAATTGCCTGCCGCTGGTCCATGGCCTGGTAGGCGGCGTCGATGTCGTCCAGCTTGAAAGTCTTGGTGAAGACCTTACCCGGGTGAATTTCACCCTTGAGGACGGCGTCTAGCAGTAACTGCTTGTCGTACGTCGTAACGGAAGCGGGGCCACCCGCAATCCGCGTGTTGCGGTAGAACAGTGGCTGCATGTCCATCTTCGGGTTGTGCGGCACACCCACACGGCCGACGGTGGCGCCAGGACGGCCACAGCGCACCGCCGTATCGACGGCCTGCTCGGTACCGACACATTCCAACACCGCGTCGGCGCCTTCGCCGTTGGTTAGTTCCATGACTTTGGCAATGCCTTCATCCCCGCGTTCAGCGACGACGTCTGTGGCCCCAAAGTCGCGGGCGAGGGCGGCGCGGTCCTCGTGCCGACTCATGGCGATAATCCGCTTGGCGCCGCGCATCTTGGCGGACAGCACGCCACTCAGACCCACCGCACCGTCGCCGACCACCACAACGGTATCGCCGCGCTGCACTTCAGCGACGCGGGCGGCGTGGTAACCGGTGGCCATGACGTCGGCCAGGGATAGCAATGACTTCAGCATTTCTTCGCTGTAGTCCTCCGGCTTCCCGGGAATCTTGACCAGCGACCACTCACCGTGCTGGTAACGCATGTACTGCGCCTGCGCACCCATCGTGAAGTTGTCGTCGTGGTTCAAGCAGCCGCCCTCAAAGCCGGCGCGGCAAGCGGCACAGTGACCACAACCGTGGGTAAATGGAGCAATCACAAAGTCGCCCGGAATCAGCGTCGTAATGGCATCACCGACTGATTCCACAATCGCTAGAGCTTCGTGACCGGGGTTCTGGGAGTGCTCCGCAACTTTGTCTAGGCCACGGTAGCTCCACAGGTCGGACCCACAGACACACGTCCGCACGACGCGCAAAATAACGTCGTCGTCCGCCTGGATGGTGGGCATCGCCACGTCCTCGACGGCGACCTGACCTGGTTTGATAAAAATCGTATCCTTCATGAAAATAGCCTCCAAATAAGTGGGTATATTTGCTGGAAGATGGTCGGTATATAACGTTCATCCGGCCAACCCGTTAGTTTCATTATGCCCGTTCTCCTGCTGAAAAGATAATACTTCTTTGCTAGGGGGTGTATGCCTGATACGTATAGTTGCCCCTACCTACTGCGTTGTTTTAATGAGTAGCAGCGCCTGTTTCTGCACTTTGCGCATGATCCGGATAATCTGGTACCGCGACAGCCCGAGCGTTGCGGCCACCTCGGTGTTGTTCAGGCCGCGGTACCGGAGCTGCAGGACGTCACGCTCGTGCGCGTGGAGGGTGCTGAGGAGCTGGTCGTAAAACTCATGGCGCTCGGCGTCGAGCTGGGTGTCCCCTGGCGCCGCAAAGTCGCGCAGGGAACCGCTAGGCAAATCGCAGGATACTAGCGGCGCGATTTCTGCGCGCCGCTGTAGAACGCGGACCTTATCCAGGAGGTTGAGGTAGACAAAGTGGCCGGCCAACCGGTTGAATTTGGTGATATCCGTCACCGTCACCCGTGCGTCCTGGTAGGAACAATAGTAGTTAATGTAGAAGATTGTGGCCTCTTGTAGCCAATCATCGAAGTCTCCACGGTGCCGCCTGATTCCTAGCCTGTACAAAGCGTGGTAAATCACGCCTTTGTGTGCTTGTAAAAAGTCGTGGGCCTCCTGCCAACAGCGCGTATCATGTTGCTTGTTCATTGTTACCTCCAGCCGGCGGGGCGCGCTCCCGCGGGTGTTTTATTATGTAGCGCTACGGGCACCATCATGCCATGGGTGTGCCGTGTTGGCGTGTGACCGGGGGTAGCTGGTGGGTCCCGACCGTGTTAGTGATTGGTGGCAGGTGGGTTGCGGAAGTGCAACGGGAATTTGCGTAAAACGCCGGTATGAGTACATTGATCAACGAAGTTGTGTGGACGATGTGACGCTTGTTACGCGTTTCAAGGTAGCGTGAACGCGGTGTTGTTGGTATATTGAATAACAACCGTCATCCCGATTCTCACAAATTAGCGAAAACGTGAAAAAATGGACAGACTCAAACCATTGAGGCTGTGGCGCCGAGGCCGTAGAATGAATATATAAATAAAGCGGCGTGCGGGTAACAGTAATTGTTCTGTGTGCGTGTATAAAGACGGTAAAAGCGTAGGAGAGTTTATTGTGCACACCGCGGCTGAGGATGGGTGATTAAGATGATTTATGGGACGGATACTACTACTGGACGGGTAGTGGGCATGATGGCTGGGATACCCCTACAACCGGCGGGAATTCCGGCCCCGCGGTACACGGGGGTCGATTACTACGCGGGGGTGCGCTCTGCCACCGTTGCTCGTAGCCGTGCACGGGTGGACGCATACTTAGCTCACGCGCGGGTAGCCGAGCATGAGGCAATTGCGCGGCAGCTGGTGCCGCGGTACTACTTTGTGTTGAAGTCGGCTGCGAGTGTTTACTTAGTCCGGGCCCGGAATTCACGCCAGGCGGGCCAGCTACTGACGGAGACCGTGGGGACGGCCGCAACCGTCACGAGTCGGGTGCAAATCAGTCAGGAGAGCGCCTTCGTGATGATCGACTTGAATTGTAACGCCGCCTTTGCGCGCGCCACGGTTAGTTTCTTAGCGACCAACTCGGTTTTCACTGGCGTTATTGTGCAGGAGCAGGTAGTGGAGACCGGCACGTTAGTCATGATTTAGGTTACGGGGGTTGGGCCCGTGTCCATGGAGTATAGGGTATGAATGCAGAATATACATTAACGATTAATGCGTACAAAGCCGAGTTGGGTGATTGGCACAAGTTCCGCCGGGCCGTGCGGCTACCGCACCGCGAATTGGTGGCGGCCCTGTACGTCATGACCGCAGGAACGGCTGCATTACTGCTGGTGCAGGCGGTGGCACTCCACCAGCAGGGCGGGATTGACCTACCACAATTGTTGCTGTTGGTGGGACTGGCGTTGGCCAACCAGCCATATTTGTTGGGCGGCTGGTTGTACGTCCTAATCACCTTTGCGTTACTCCTCCTCGCGAGTAGCATCGTCGGTGTGCGCCGCTACCGCACGGCACGGCGGCTATACCGCGGCTGGATTGACGGCACGAACTCCGTGGACACACTGTACATGGAGCCGCTGATTGATAACTTGTGTGTTGTCTACACGGCGCAGAGCGTGCCGACCGCCGCGTTGCCAGTCATGCTGGCCCGTTTTGCTTATGCAAGCCAGGGAAATGATGACTACTCGCAGCAGGCGGCCAACGAGTGGCAGGAGGTCCTGCAGACGGCGAGCCGGCAACTGATTAGTCGGCAGGAGGTGCTGGCAAAGGTGATCCAGGTCACGCGGCCGTTTGGGTCGGTTGCGCCCGTAGATATCACGACCACCACGACCCAGCGTCAGGTAAGCCTACTAGCCTTACCAGGTGGGCACACGACGGTGGCGCTGGGGATGCAGGCCGGGCAGCGTACCGTGTTTTTCAAGTTGCGGTTGGCGACCCCGGCGCTACAACCCAGCGTGGGGTAATATTCAGTTCGCATAGAAAGTCCCGCTACTCAATGTGGCGGGGCTTTTCTGTGGTTGGCGTTTGTATTAGCACGGGTGGCTTTGTTATAATGCACAGCGTTTGCAGAAACTTTGTGCGTGGGGTGTTAATATGCAGAATACAATCTGGCGTTGGCGTGATGCGGCCGCGGTGTTTAGTGGTGGCTGTTTGGGCGGTGCTGCCCGCTACGGCGTAGGTCTATGGTTCCACGATGGCACTAACCTCCTAGGAACTACGGCCGTTAACCTGACTGGCAGTTTTTTATTGGCCCTCATCACGTATGGTTTAGCGTTGTATGTGGACCTACCGGACTGGCTCATTTTGGCGCTAGGAACCGGCTTTGTGGGGGCGTTCACTACTTTTTCCACTTTGTTTGTAAACGTGGTGGCGCATGCTGCAAGCCAGCCCGCGTTCGTGGCGGTGATGCTGGTGGTTAATCTAGTGGGTGGTTTAGCCGCCGCCATGCTGGGATATTGGGTGGCAACGGCGTGGGCCGAGAGGTATAACAAATGGTGATTTTAATTGCGGTAGGCGCCGGGGTGGGTGCCGTGGCCCGCTATGCCCTCACCACGTGGGGCAAAGTCT
This sequence comes from Lacticaseibacillus pantheris DSM 15945 = JCM 12539 = NBRC 106106, assembly GCF_001591865.1. Lineage (NCBI taxonomy): Bacteria > Bacillati > Bacillota > Bacilli > Lactobacillales > Lactobacillaceae > Lacticaseibacillus > Lacticaseibacillus pantheris. The sequence continues at coordinate 4,079 of NZ_BCVS01000008.1, read as the reverse complement.
GGTGGCCGGGTCAACCGTTGGCGACCGTGGTTATTAACGTGACGGGCGCGTTGCTTGCGGGCGTGATTACGGGGTTGATGTTGCCAGCGGCCTGGGCGGTGGTGCTACTCACCGGGTTTTGTGGCGGCTACACCACCTTCTCGACCATGATGGTGGACGCGATGATTTTACTGCGTAAACGCGATTGGTGGGGCTGGCTGTGGTACTTTCTCGGCAGTAGCGTCCTGGGTATTGTCGCCGTCATTATCGGTATGACGGTCGGTATGGGGATGCACTAAACGGCAGATGTTTGCCTACATGTGCAGGGATACATAAGACTGGAACCAATCTCACTGCTGGTGGGGTTGGTATTTTTTTGTCTTGAAACCCGGGTTTTTGATCAAGACAGAGGATGCCACAATAACGTGAAACTGACGTCAATAAAATGACGTGTCACATTGTTTCTAGTGTGTCCGAAAACATTTCTTGTCAGTCTTACGCACACAAACGCCCGTTTGCGGGCAATGTTGTCAAAATTGCGGATTTTTTCTAGATATACCTAAAAATACTTTACAATGAATTTTGGGGTTGTATACTAATGTTGGTTTCAAATTTACTCGATTAATTCGAGGGTGCCACACGCATGTGGCAGTCGGGGAAGCGTGACAGGCGTTCTCTCCGGCAGAAAGGGGAATAACATGAAGAATGCACCAGAAACACCCCGCAAGCATAAACTCATTGAGTATGCGAACGGGCCGTCGTTGGAGGAAATCAACGGCACGGTCGAAGTACCGAAAGGCAAAGGCTTTTGGCGAACGTTATTCGCCTATTCTGGGCCAGGTGCGCTGGTTGCCGTGGGTTATATGGACCCAGGTAACTGGTCAACGAGTATTACTGGTGGGCAGAACTTCCAGTACTTGCTGATGTCCGTTATCTTGATTTCGAGCTTAATCGCTATGTTGTTACAAAACATGGCGGCTAAGCTGGGGATTGTTAGTCAGATGGACTTGGCACAGGCAATTCGCGCCCGTACCAGTAAGACGTTGGGGATTATCTTGTGGATTATGACGGAGTTTGCCATCATGGCCACTGATATTGCGGAGGTTATTGGTGCCGCCATTGCCCTATACCTGTTGTTCCACATTCCGCTAGTCATCGCGGTTTTCGTGACTGTATTTGATGTGCTGCTATTATTGTTACTCACGAAAATCGGTTTCCGGAAGATTGAGGCCATCGTGGTCTGCCTGATTATGGTGATCCTACTGGTCTTTGTTTACCAAGTTGCATTGTCAAACCCTGACTGGGGTGGCATCATCAAGGGCTTGGTACCAAGCGCGGGCACGGTAGCCTCCCACCCCAAGGTTAACGGGATGAGTCCATTGAGCGGGGCACTCGGGATTATTGGTGCGACCGTGATGCCACATAACCTCTACCTGCACTCCGCAATTTCACAAACGCGGAAAATCAACCATGACGATCCCGAAGAAGTAGCTACGGCCGTACGGTTTAGCCAGTGGGACTCAAACATCCAACTCACCTTTGCCTTCGTGGTTAACTCGTTACTGCTGATTATGGGTGTCGCAGTCTTCAAGAGTGGCGCCGTGAAGGACCCATCATTCTTCGGTCTGTTCAAGGCTCTGTCCGATACCACGATGTTGAGTAACGGGGTGTTGATTGCCGTGGCCAAGTCGGGGATCCTGTCCATTCTGTTTGCCGTCGCCTTGCTGGCATCCGGCCAAAACTCCACGATTACTGGGACCCTAACCGGTCAGGTCATTATGGAAGGGTTTATCCACATGCGGATGCCGTTATGGGCCCGCCGTCTGGTGACCCGTCTAATTTCCGTAATTCCCGTGCTGGTTTGTGTGTGGATGACACGGAACCTACCGGCAGTGGATGAGCATGAGGCGCTGAATAACCTGATGAATAATTCGCAGGTCTTCCTGGCGTTCGCCTTACCGTTCTCGATGTTGCCGCTGCTGATGATGACGGACAGCCGCGCAGAAATGGGCCAGCGGTTCAAAAACTCTTTGTGGGTCAAAGTCTGTGGCTGGGTGTCCGTAGTTGGTTTGACGGTGCTGAACGTGATCAGTTTGCCTGACGCCTTTGCCGGATTTCTCGGTGATGGCGCGGCTGCGGGCCAGGTACAAATGGCCCACATTATGGCCTATGTTGCCATCTTCGCCGTTCTGGCTTTGCTGGCATGGTGCACGGCCGATCTGTACCGCGGCAACAAGAAGCTGATGCAGCTGCAAGGCGACGCCCACCACGACGTTGCGGAGGAGGCATAAACCATGGATAAAGACTTTAAGAAGATTTTGGTCGGCGTTGACGATTCGGAGGATGCCTTAGCTGCGTTCCGTTACGCGATTCACCGGGCCAAAGCCGACGACGCAGAGCTAATCATTGCGTCCGTGTTGGAATCCGACGAGATGAACGTGTACCAGGCGTTGACCAAGGATTACGTGCACGGTGAGCGGGCTGAATTGGCCGAGCACTTGAACAAGTACGTTGAGTTAGCCGAAAAGGCTGGAATTAAGAATGTGCGCGCGGTGATTGGCGAAGGGGATGCAGGTGAGACCATCATCAAGCAAATTATCCCCAAAGTGGATCCGGACCTACTCATTATTGGCGCGATGGCCAAAAAGGGTATTGCCCGCCACTTTGGTAGTCAGGCGGCATACATGGCTAAGTACGCGGAGATTTCCGTGTTGGTAGTACGAAATTAAGTATTAACAGTTTAATATCACAGGGACGACAGCGCCTGGTGGGGATGAGATTAACCCCGCCAGGCGCTGTTGTTTGCTGTGGAAATGGTTATCGGCGGCATACAGTTATTAGCCCGTGTGACGTGTATAATAACACTTAGTTGGCAAACGAACTGCGTGTAATTGAGGAGGCGGTGAAGCATTAATGGAGCGTGAACAATTATTTTTGGCCCGCATGAAGCAGCAGGGCCTAATTAACCCTAGTGAGGACCTCGAGCAGGTATTCCAAACGACCATTGGGATGCAGGCACAGCAGCAACGCCAGACCGAGGTGGGGATTGCCTTGCGCACCCGCAAAGTGACATACACTGACCTGCTGGCACGTTATCAAAGTGGCCGGGTTGTCCGGACGTGGGCGCAGCGGTGGACGTACCAATTGTTGCAGCGTGACGACTGGGAGCTAATTATCGCTGCTCGCCGCGGTGAAAGCTTGCCGCAAACGTATTTCCGTGGTGAGCGGGCTCGCATCATGAGTCTGGCCGACAAGTTGGCGGTGGACTTACATCCCGGCCAGGTAATGACGCAGGAGGACGCTATGTCGTTGTTAGCGCATCACGCTGATACGAACGGTGACCACCATTTGTGGTACGTAGTGATGCAGATTTTGGCTGCTCGGGGCTTAGTGACCTTTAATCCTGCGTTGACGGGGTTACAGACCGAGATACGGGTGATGCCTGCGCCCACGGTGGACACTGACGTGGCGATGCGGCAGCTGATGGACCGCTTTGTGCGTGGCTTTGGCCCGGTGCGGCTCGCGGACTTTTGTAAGTGGGCTGGTATCGGTGCTAGTCGGGCTCGGGCCAACTGGCAACAGTGTGCTGCACAGTGGCAGCCGGTTGGCGAACCTGGCGACGGGTTGTACGTGGCGGCCAGTATAGCAGCGTTACCAGACGACACTTTGACCGGACGGGCTTTGCTCGTGGGTGGTTTTGACGGCACGCTAACCGCGTATGCAGACAAAGGCTGGTTGGCGGTGCCACCCGCCAAGTTATGGACGGCAAATGGTATCCTCAAACCCTTTGTCATCATTGATGGCGTGATTGGCGGCACCTGGTCCACGCGGTGGCGCGGCGACAAAGTTGATTTCGCGTTCGAGACGTGGCGGAGTGTTCCGCGGCGGTTGCGGACTCAGATTGAGGCGCAGTGTGAGCGGGTGGCACGGTTCTTTAATGTTGCGGTGGGTTCGATTTCCTATTAGCAGTGTTTAGTTAAACGTACGCTCGATTGGCGATTTTAGCCGGTGAGGGTGGCGTGGGGTACAGCGACTTTCTGGAACGTTCCACGGTGACCGCTACAGTGGCTGGTCGTACTGGCATGGTGGCTCCGGTTGAA